>JACMIU010000193.1 GCA_014380985.1 Armatimonadota bacterium
CGAAATCGAACGGTTCGTTTCTATCCCGCGACGAGTCGAACTTCGTGCCGTCGGTGAGTGTGCCGGTATAGTGCATCACGGCAGTCTTGCCGGAGGTTGCCACCGCGCCCGTGCCAACAGTCATATCCTCGTACACCAATCCAGACTCGGTTTTCACCGGCTTGCCGTTGCCCTTGAACGCCGACTTATCAAACGCCTTCACCGGCTTGGCGGGTTCGGACTTCGGGGCGGCGGCTTCGGGGCGGGCACGTAGGTACGCCACGATTCCTTCCGCCCGTTTGTCGCCCCATTCGCGTTCGGCGGTTTTCGCGTCGGCTTGCACGGCGGGCAACTGCTTCAAATACTTTTGCCCGGTCGGCGTTTTATAGAATGCGAGCAGGGCATCAAGGTCGGCTTGCGTGTAGTTCTTGTCATACGAGCGCACCAACGCCTCGGTAATCGGCGTAATATCGGCGAGTTCGGTTTTCATTTTCGCCACATCGGCGGGCGTCACATTCGGCGCGGCACGGGTAAAATACGCGACCATCTCTTCGCCGATATTTCCGCCGCGCTGTTTCGCCTCGCCGGTCAGAGCAAGCAGTTCGCGGATGGTTTTTTCCTTCGCCGCGTCTATTTTAGGAGCCGTCGCCGGTTTCGGATCTATCAGTGATCCCGGTAATGCCGGTTTCGGGTCGGTCGGCATCGGGGCGTCGGTTTGTGCCATCGCCGCCGCCGTCATGCCGGAACAAAGCGCGGCAACAATCGCCGCTATAGAAAGGCGCGTCGCCGCACCGTGTTTGATTCTCATTTGGTTTTCCTTGTTGTTCTTGTCGGAGCCGGTGCAGAAGCGACCGGCGCGATTTCATCGTTTTTGCCACCCTCGGCGGCAAACTTTTCCACATACTCGCAGTCGGGAGTCGCACATTTGATACCCGTGACGCGCCCGCGATAACCCGATTCGTAGAGCATCCCTGCGCATTTCGGACACTTTCGGTCTTCGAGCGGCTTGCTCGGCAAGGAGAATCGGCAATCCGGGTAGCGGTTGCACGGGTAGAACAAGCCGTTCTTGCCCTTCTTTTCCGTCAGTTCGCCAGTCTTGCACTTCGGGCAGGCGACGCCAATACTGACCGCTTTTTCCTTGTGGATATATTTGCACGTCGGGTAGCCGGGACACGCGACAAACTTGCCGAACCGCCCCATGCGCTCGACCAAGTTCTTGCCGCAGTTCGGGCAGGGAATATCAAACTCGACCACGCCGGGGGCGGGTGCGCCGTCCCCGCCACTTGCCTCGGCTTTGCCGTCCAGTCTATACTTGCAGTCCGGGTAGCCGGTGCAGGAGAAAAACGCCCCGAACCGCGACATCCGCTTGATGAGCGGTTTGCCACAATCGGGGCAGATTTTGTCGGTCTCCTCGATCATCTTTTCCGATTCTTTGTCGGCTTTCGTGAGTGTCAACGCGAACGGGTCGTAGAACGCCTTGAGCAGTCCGGCGTAATCCTGTGAGCCTTCCTCCACCTTGTCAAGGCGCGTTTCCATGTCGGCGGTGAAGTGAACATCCACGATTTCGGCGAAGTTTTTCACCAGATAATCGGTGACGACAAACCCTAAATCGGTCGGATAAAACCGCTTTTCGCGCAGTTCGACGTAGCCGCGATCCTGAATCGTGGAGATAATGCTCGCATACGTACTCGGTCGCCCGATGCCCTGCTCTTCGAGTGCCTTCACCAGCGACGCTTCCGAGAAGCGCGGCGGCGGTTCGGTGAAGTGTTGCTTCGGGAGAAGTTTCCGCAAATCTAATGTTTGCCCCTCGGTCAGCGGCGGAAGCGGCGGTTTCTCCTCATCGGTTTCGTCGGTCTGCTGGTTCGCCGGAGCGGCGGTTTCGTCCTTGCCCTCTTGGTACACGCGCAAAAAGCCGTCAAACTTGATTGTCGAACCGGCGGCGCGGAACGTGTACGCATTCGCGGCGATGTCCGCGGTCACCACGTCCATGATCGCCGGGGTCATCTGCGATGCGACGAAGCGAAGCCAAATCAGCCGGTACAGTTTGTACTGGTCATTCGACAGTTTGGACTGCAGGGCGTCGGGTTCGCGGAACGTCGCCGTGGGGCGAATCGCCTCGTGCGCGTCCTGCGCCGAGCCTTTGGTTTTGTAGACGTTCGGCTTCGCGGGGGCGTAGCGTTCGCCGTAGTTTGTCAGGATGAACTGCCGCGCTTCGGCTTGCGCCTCGCCGGAAATGCGCGTCGAGTCGGTTCTCATGTAGGTAATCAAACCGACTTGCCCGCCGTCCGTGCCGAGGTCAATTCCCTCGTACAGTTGTTGCGCTACGCTCATCGTCCGCTTGCTGGAAAAGCCTAACTTTCGCGCCGCTTCCTGCTGAATCGTCGAGGTGATGAACGGGGCGGTAGGGCGACGCTGTCGCTCCGACTTTTTCACCTTCGCCACGGTGTACGTCGCGCCGCGCAAATCGGCAAGCACTTGGTCGGTTTCGTCCTGCGTTTTAAGTTCGATTTTCTTGTTGTTGAACTGCGTCAGCATCGCGTCAAACAGTTGCGGTTTGGCGGTCAGCGGCGCGAGTGTCGCGGTCAGTGTCCAGTATTCCTGCGGCACGAACGCTTTGATTTCGCGTTCGCGGTCAACGACGATTCGCACGGCGACCGACTGCACACGCCCGGCGGACGTTCCCTTGGCGACCTTCGCCCAAAGAATCGGCGACACTTTGTAGCCGACCAACCGGTCTAAGGCGCGGCGTGCCTGTTGTGCATCCACGCGACCGAGGTCAATCTGGCGCGGGTTGGCGAGCGCGGCTTGCACGGCGGATTTGGTGATTTCGTTGAACTGAATCCGCTTGATTTGCCCCGGTTTGAGTTTGAGCGCGGCGGCGACGTGCCACGCAATCGCTTCGCCTTCGCGGTCGGGGTCGGACGCGAGGTAGACGGTGGTAGCCCCTTTCGCGGCGGCGGCGAGTTTCGATAACACGTCCTTGCGGTCGGGAATCGTGGTGTACGTCAGCGCGAAGCCGTTCTCGATGTCCACCGAAATCGGCGATTTGGGCAAATCGCGCACGTGCCCCATCGAGGCTTCGACCGCGTAGTCTTTGCCTAAAAAGCCTTTGATGGTTTTTGTTTTCGCCGGAGATTCGACGATAATCAGATTCTTTGCCATAGCGGGGGGTGATTGCTCCTTATACAGTAGTGACGCTACAAAGACGATGTACGTTTCGTCAAAGTTCCGCGAGGGGTTATCGGGGATGTTCCATCCCCGACTATCGGCTACAATAATACACGATGAACCCCGAAGCGCAATACCTGTGGCACACGACGCCGCTTTTCTACCTGCCGCACCTGCTTCAAACCGGCGCGATTTATTCGGCGCGGGAAATCGCGGCGCGGGGTTTGCCGGTGCGCCCGCGCCCTTCCGCGATTCGGCGCAAAACGCGGCTCGGTTTGGCGGACTTCGTGCATCTGTCGCCGCAAGCGGTCACGCCACTTCTGCGCGACAAGCTGGAAAAAGGGTACGCACACGTGCTAATCGCGTTTCGCCGCGCCGACGTACTGAGACTGCCGGGCGCGTGTCTACTGCGCTACAACACGAAGCGATGGGCGCACCGCGACGACTTTTTGCCGGTGACGGATGCGGAGGAAATGGCAACGGTGTGGGCGGAGCATGACGCGGGCAGGTTTCCGTCGCTGGAAATACTCGTGCCGGGATCGCTATCGCTGTCCCTCGCGGACGCCGTTCACGTTCGGGCGGACGACGAAGGGCGATTGCTACAGGCACTGGTTTCCGCGCTTGCCCTGCCCGTGCCAACGGTCTGCCTATCGCTGGAATTGTTCTCACCGTGCGACGCTCCCGCGAACCTTGAGGCAGTGCGCGAGTATTTTGCCGGGTGCGAAAGCGCGGCACGGGTACTTGACCCGCCCGCGCTTCCGTTCGATTAACTCCGCGACTTACTGAACGTTGGTGAGTTCGACTTCAAAGTTAATAGGCGTGTTCGGTGGAATGGTTTGTTCACCGGTTTGCGGGTTTCGAGGACTTCCATTCACACCATAAGCAAGTGCGGATGTCAAGAACAGTTTGCGCTTGCCGCCGACTTTCATACCGAGAACCCCTTCGTCGAAGCCCGGCACGAGTTGCCCGACGCCGATAGCAATGCCTCCTGCAGCGTCGAAGTTACCGGCTTCGAACTGTCTACCGTCGGTGAACGTGCCGATATAGTTGACGAATACCTTTTTGCCAGTTGTGGCTTCCGCGCCGGTTCCGACCACGAGTTCCTGATACTGCAAGCCGGAAGCGGTGGTAACCGTCGGAATCGGCGTTGGCGTCGGGGTCGGCGTCGGCGACACGGAAGGTGACGGCGACGGGGTTGGCGTCGGCGTCACGATTGGTGTCGGGGTCGGCGTTGGCGTACTGTCGTCATCACCACCGCCGCAACCGGTTAGGGCGACGCCGAGCGTAAGCGTAAGCGCGGCAAGGGTCATGCCGCGACGGAAAAGCAGATTATTTTTCATCATGTATCCTTTGGGTATAAACAACAATTCGTCGGAGTGCGTCACGGCACGATTAAAAGGGGCTTGAGTTTTCTTGCGCTTCTCGCAAATCCATCAGTTCAACGTCGAAAATGAGCGTCGCTTTCGGTGGAATTACGGGCGGGTTCCCCGCTTCGCCATAGCCGAGTTGGTACGGAATCGTTAGTTTGCGCCGACCGCCGACCTTCATTCCGGCGATACCCTCATGCCAGCCTTGAATCACGCTACCGGTGGTGACAACGAAATCAAAGGGTGCGCCCCGGTCACGGCTCGAATCGAATTGTGTGCCATCGGTGAGAGTGCCGGTGTAGTGCATCACCGCCGTTTTGCCGGAAACAGCGACCGCTCCCGTGCCAACCGTCATGTCCTCGTATTTTAATCCGGTCGCGGTTGTCACCGGCTTGCCGTTACCCTTGAACGGTTTCTTGTCGAAATCGCCGGGTGTTTTCGGATCGGGGGGCGGCGTCGGTGGGCCCACTATTTCGGAAACTTCATCCTTCGGTGACGCTTCCATAGCGGACGCGGGCGACGCTTCTACCGAAGCGGCGGGTGAAACTTCCGCACCGGGTTCGGTGGTTTCGGCGGGACAACCGGTCAGAAACGGAACGCTCGCGGCGAAAGCGGCAAGCAAGGTAAAACGATTCGTTATTTTCATGATTTAGTTTTGCTCGGTAACGGTCGCGGTTGCCACGTTGAAGTCGCCCAGATCGCCGTTCGCCGGAAGCGTGGTGCGCTTTTTGGCGAAGCCGACCTGCGTCCCCGTGCCGTTGAGACCGGAATAAAAGCGCAGTTCGGCGAACGTGTCGGAGTTCGGGCGGGCAGCCACGCCGGACGTGGTGAAGTTTTGCGTATACGGGCCGGCGGCGGGGTCACGGTTGATGGTTGCCACTGCTACCAAATCGTTTTCGCCCGCCGGGTTTTTCGATAAATCGGTGACGCTCACCACCACGGAAAGCGCGGTGTTCGGCGCGGTAACAAGGCGGGTTCCGGTGGTGGACGCGGCAAGCGCGGGCCACTGCAAGCCGAGTCTGACCGGCACGAAGCGCGGCGTTACCGCGATACGTGCATTGTCATCATCCGACCCGCCACAACCGGCAAGCAGGGGCAGGACAAGCAAAAAGAAAAGAGCGGTAAGTTGTTTCACGGTTTTCATTGTACCCCTAAAAGTTCGACATCAAAATGGAGCGTTGCGCGGGGCGGAATCGCTCCGGGAAACCCGCGTTCGCCGTATGCCAAGTCGTGCGGCACGATTAGTTTGCGCCGCCCCCCGACCTTCATGCTCGCCACGCCTTCGTCCCAACCGCGAATCACGCTTCCGGTTCCGATAACAAACTCGAACGGTTCGCTCCGGTCGCGGCTCGAATCGAACTTCGCGCCGTCCGGGAAAGTGCCGACGTAATGCACGGTGACTAGCTGCCCCTTGCGCGGCGAATCGCCCGTGCCAACGGTAATATCCTCGTACATAAGACCGGTCGCAGTCGTGATAGTTTCGCTCATAAAGGTTCCTTTTGTCGGTACGTTTCGCGCCGCGCCCTCGAAAAACCTGCTTCACCGGAAAAAAGAAACGAACTTTTTTCGCCGCGCCCTTGACTTAGAGTGCGCTCTAAGGTGTACGCTATGAGCATGGAAGTAGCAAGCGAATCCCAAACGTCCACCTACACGGTGCAAGAGGCGGCAACGCAAACCGGTTTAACCACACATACCCTACGCTATTACGAGCGTATCGGTCTGCTTGACGCACCGACACGCGCCCCCGGCAGCGGACACCGCGTGTATCACGACGCCGACCTGCGCCGGGTGCAGTTTCTCAAGCGGCTACGCACGACCGGTATGTCGGTTCGGGAAATGCGGCGTTTCGTCGCGCTGTACCGATTGGGCGATAGCACGCTCGGTGAACGGGAGAAACTGCTTGCCGATCATCGGTGCGTGGTGCTGGCGCAGATCGGCGAACTGCAGGAAGCGGTTGCCGCCATCGAATACAAAATCGCTTCGTATCACGAAATCGGAACGGCGACGTACTGGACGGATAAGGAAAACAAACAATGAGCATGGAAAAGCGAGAGTTGGGCAAGTCGGGGCTGATGGTTTCGGCGCAAGGCTTGGGCTGTATGGGAATGTCGGAGTTTTACGGAGGGCTTGACGACGCCGAAAGTATCGCCACGATTCACCACGCCTTAGACCTCGGCGTGACGTTTTTGGACACCGCCGATATGTACGGCGTGGGAAGGAACGAGGAATTAATTGGTAAAGCGATTCACGACCGGCGCGGCGAAGTCGTCCTTGCCACGAAGTTTGCCAACGTGCGCGGCGAGGACGGCGCGTTTTTGGGCGTTTCCGGCAAGCCGGAGTATGTGCGCGAAGCGTGTGACGCGAGTTTGAAACGCCTCGGTATTGACGTGATTGACCTGTACTACCAGCACCGCGTAGACCCCGAAACGCCGATTGAGGACACCGTGGGCGCGATGGCGGAACTGGTAAAAGCCGGAAAGGTGCGTTATCTCGGCTTATCGGAAGCATCCCCGGCGACGATTCGCCGCGCCGCGAAAATCCACCCGATTGCCGCGCTTCAGACCGAATACTCGCTGTGGAGCCGTGAGCCGGAAGACGAGATTTTGCCGACGTGCCGCGAACTCGGTATCGGCTTCGTGCCGTATTCGCCGCTCGGACGCGGCTTTTTGACCGGGCAAATCAAGTCGCCGGACGATTTCGAGGAAGGCGATTACCGCCGCAACGCGCCGCGCTTTCAAGGTGAAAACTTTCAAAGGAATCTCGAACTGGTGAAAAAAATCGGAGTACTCGCCGCGCAAAAGGGCATCACGGCAAGCCAACTCGCGCTCGCTTGGGTCGCCGCGCAGGGCAAAGACATCGTGCCGATTCCCGGCACGAAGCGACGCAAATACTTAGATGAGAATGCCGCCGCCGCGAACGTCGTTCTAACCGAAGCGGAACTCGCGGAAATTAGCGACGCCCTGCCGCAGGGTAGCGCGGCGGGCGGACGATACCCGGAAGCGAACATGAGGTTCATTGACAAGTAGCGTAGCCCCGGCGCGGGAGCGAAAACCGGTTTTCGCTCCCGCTAAGCGGGAGCGTCAACGGGCGGCTTCGGCTTCTGGTAGGGGAAGAAACGCTTTAGTTCGTTGACGGGGTTTTCCAGCAGGAACCATGACGCGGTGGCAATAATTATCGTTGCGATTAAAACAGCCCCGGTCATCACAAAATGCATCCCACCGGTACTGGAGCGGGAAAGAACAAACAAAAAGTTATGATACAGGTACAGACCATAACTGATTTGCCCCAGAAAAACGAACGGTTTCCACGACAAAAAGCGTTGCAAGGCGGGCATCCGGTCGTTCCACAAAGACAGTAGCAGTGCGGCGACTCCGATGGACAGAGTGAGCGGCAAAACTACCTCCTTCAAAAACAAGGTGAACGGCAACGAAAAAGCGTATGCCACCATGATAATTAGCGAAGCCGCTCCGCAAACCGTGCCTGCCCGCAGTAATCGCGGGGCGGTGACGCCGAGAAACGAGCCGTTTCTTTGCACGATAGCGGTGATTACCCCGACCATCATCACGTCGAACTGCATAAACGACAGATATTCCAAGCGCGGTTGATGCCACCAAACGGCATTTAGCAAGCGGCATGCGGTGACAAGCACCAACAACGCCACGGTTCCCCTTGCTAAGTTTTTGAGCGAAACCGACAGTAGCACCAGAGGAATCAACAGATAAAAATGTTCCTCAACGCACAATGTCCAAAGATGGGTTTGCGAGTCTATTTGTGCGCCGGTGAAAAACAGGTAGAAGTTCGTCAGATACAGGGCGTGATACGACAGGAGATAAAGGCGATCACTGTTTTGCAGATGAAGGATGCCCAACACGAAAAGCGACAGCAACAAAAAATAATAAACCGGGAAAATACGTAGCGAACGACGAATATAGAACGTGCGTAAGCGATCCCAAAGGGGAATCGTGGCTTGTTCGCGTTGCGAAAGGAGGATTCCACCGATTAAGAAGCCGGACAGGACGAAGAAAACTTGTACGCCGTAACTACCGAAATAGAAAAGGGAAGAGTTCGCATGAAAGAGAAACACGCCCAAAAAAGCAAACCAGCGCAACCCATCCAGTGCGGTGTTGTGTTTTTTCATGGAGATGTTTTCGCTCAATCGGGCGGTGGCTCCGCCCCCCGCCCGTTATCATAAGCGAGGGAGTAGGAAAACGCAAACGGTTTAGATGGTTGCGTCCTCCGAAAGCCACCGTGCCGCCTCCCGCGCATGGTATGTCAAGATAATGTCCGCCCCGGCGCGTTTGATGCTCGTTAGTGCTTCCAAAACGGTGCGCTTTTCGTCGAGCAAACCGCGCTCGGCGGCAACTTTCACCATCGCGTACTCGCCGGAAACGTTGTATGCGGCGACGGGAACGTTCACCGCCTCGCGCACGTCGCGGATGATGTCGAGATACGCCAGCGCGGGTTTGACCATCACCATGTCCGCGCCCTCGGCGATGTCAATCAGTACCTCGCGTATCGCCTCGCGCCGGTTCGCGCCGTCCATCTGGTACGAGCGGCGGTCACCGAAACCGGGAGTAGATCCCACGGCATCGCGGAACGGCCCGTAGAACGCCGAAGCGTACTTCGCGGCATACGATAGAATCGGCGTGTCGGGGAAGCCCTCGGTGTCAAGGGCGGCGCGAATCGCTCCGACGCGCCCGTCCATCATGTCCGAAGGCGCAACAATATCCGCGCCCGCCTCGGCGTGACTGACGGCGACGCGGGACAGTAGCGGCAGGGTCGGATCGTTCAGCACCGATGTGCCGCTCACCACGCCGCAGTGACCGTGGTCGGTGTATTCGCACAAACAAACGTCGGTGATAACTAACAGTTCGGGCAGTTCGCGCTTCAAAAGGCGCACGGATTGTTGCACCGCGCCTTCCGCGCTCCAGCCTTCGGAACCTTCGGCGTCCTTCGCATCGGGAATACCGAATAATAGCACGGCGCGGATTCCCTCCCCCATCGCCGCCTCGCACTCAGTAAGGAGCGTGTCGGGCGAAAAATGAAACAGCCCCGGCAGAGAGGCGATGGGCGTCTTGATGCCGCTTCCGTTTCGCACGAACAACGGGTAGACGAAATCGGTGGCATCGAGTACGGTTTCGCGCACGAGGGAACGCAGGGCAGGAGACGAGCGAAGGCGGCGGGGGCGAACGGCAAAAGAAGTCATGGTTTTAGTGTACCGCGATTTCTCGGCACGAAAAACCATTTCTCTACTCTGCGAACCACCGCGTCACGCTTGTAGCAAATGCCGCGCCCACATTTTTGCACGGCATGGTTCCGACCTCGGTGGTTATCACCGCGTCGGGGTCGGCGCACCAGTTGGCGTACTGTGTAGGGTCACGCGGCAGGGCAACGCGGTTGCTTCCGGTGGTAGAAAACCCCCCGCGAAAGCGTACCGGCTTCGCGTGACCATCCATGTAAATCATGCTGAAGCATCCGCCATGTTGCAACCGGCTGTTTCGGTCGCCGGAAAATCGGCTCAAAACGCTGTCGGCGGAAATCGTGTACCACGTAGTGTCGTGTGTGTCGCCAAACGCCCATGTGCTGGCGGGGGCGAGAACATCGGCGAGCGGTCTGCCCAAAGCGCGGGCGTAATTCCCTGCCATGCTGGTTTCGTAAGCGTCGAGAAGTCCACCGCTTTTTCGGTTCGCGTAAAAGTTTTGCGACGGACCCCAATTGTAGCCATAGCCGATGCACGGTTTATTGGCGGAAGCAATGCTCACGGAACCGTCCGACGCGCCGCAGATATTCTCGTCGCGGTCAGGACAGAACAAGACGCGCTGACTTTTTAGGTACGGTTGTAAAAGCGCGGAAACGTCCGTATAAACGCCGGTGGACAGTTTCGAGTAGGGGGTTGGGGTTAGTTCGTCGAAGTCTTGCAGGTACATCATCATCGCCGTGCCAATCTGCTTAGCATTATTCATACACGCGGTTCGGCGGGCGTTGCCGCGAATCGTGGCGAAAGTGGGAAACAATATCGCGGCGAGCAAGGCGATGATGGCAACCACAACGAGTAGTTCGATGAGTGTGAAGGCGTTTCCGCGAAAACGAAGTTTTCCGTTTCCGCGAAAACGAAGTTTTTGGCGTGGCACGCGACGGGTCGGGCGCGAGGGGGCGAGAGGA
>JACMIU010000194.1 GCA_014380985.1 Armatimonadota bacterium
ACCAACTCCGGCGTTTCCACTATCGGTTCAGGATAGCCTTCGAGCGGATCGCCCGCGTCGAGTAGCAAGTTGATTCCCAGTTCGTCGCCTATTTGTACGCTTAGATCGGCAAGTAAGCCGTACATATAATGAATGCGGCGCGGTTCGCGGCTTGGTTGCACAGGAATCCGCACCCACCCATCACCGCGGCGAACTGCTTGCTTGTCTACCTGAAAATAGATGTCGCCGAAGAGTGTTTGATAGGCAGCCTTCTTGCTCTCATCGTCGAAATGACGTTGCACTGTCTCGCCAATTTGTGCATCAGTATAGTGTTTTAAGTTTTCTAACGAACTACTCATCGTCTTTCTCCTCCAGTTTCAGAATGCGAAACAATCGTTGCACTTCTACCAGACACTTTGGGGCGGATTTCTTATCCACGGTGCGCCCGATACGGTAATCGGCATCCTCGCGCAACGCTCGCAAATACTTCAAAATCTGTTGCAATGCACGCCGCTCTACAATCGTTAAATCGCCGTTGTTCTTGATCAAATCCGGCAACTGTTCGTGTGTTGGATTGTTCCGTTCGGCGGGAAAATAGTCCCTGTCGCCGTGCGATATGCAAACGGCAACGCATGATTGAAACGCCGCATAGTAGGAACGATTCACTGCTCCGTGCCAGTTTTGCGCCGCCGACAAAACCGTAGCGGCGTGAAGGGAGATTCGCGCCCGGCTTAGCCACCCTTCGGCGTCGCGCTTGTCTTCCGCTACTCCCACTCAATCGTACCCGGCGGTTTGCTGGTAATGTCGTAGACGACGCGGTTCACGCCGCTGACTTCGCCGACGACGCGGTTGCTGATGCGCTCCAATACTTCGTAGGGAAGCCTTGCCCAGTCAGCCGTCATCGCGTCCTCGCTGGTGACGACGCGCAGGACTATCGGGTACTCGTAGGTGCGTTGGTCGCCCATCACGCCGACCGATTTGGTGTCCGGTAGCACCGCGAAACTCTGCCACACGCGCCGGTACAAACCGGCTTTTTTGATTTCTTCCACCACAATCGCGTCGGCGGCGCGGAGGATTTCGAGACGCTCCAGCGTGACTTCGCCGATAATGCGAATCGCTAAGCCGGGGCCGGGAAACGGTTGCCGCCACACCATGTCGCTCGGCAACCCCAATTCCTCGGCGACTTTCCGTACTTCATCCTTGAACAGGTAGCGGAGCGGCTCGACTAATTTCATCCGCATGTTTTCCGGTAGCCCGCCGACGTTATGATGCGTTTTGATTTTCGCCGCGTTTTTCGTGCCGCTTTCGATCACATCGGGGTACAGCGTCCCTTGCGCCAAATAATCGGCGTCTTTCAGCGTGTCGGCGATCTCGTCGAACACGGCGACAAACTCGTTGCCGATGATTTTCCGCTTGCTTTCCGGGTCGGTGACGCCCTTAAGTAGCCGCAAAAATCGCTCCTTTTCGTCGGCGTAGACCAGATTGATATTGAACGCTTCGGCGAAGTTCTGCCGTACCTGCGTACCTTCGTCTTTGCGCATCATTCCGGTATTCACGAAAATACAGGTGAGTTGATCGCCAATCGCCCGGTGAACCAGTGCCGCGACGGTGCAGGAATCAATGCCACCTGACAACCCACACACGACTTTTTTATCACCGACTTCGGCGCGAATCGCTTCCACGGAGGTTTCGATAAACGAACGCATCGTCCACGCGCCTTTGGCGTCGCAGATATTGTACAAAAAGTTGCGGATGATTTCGGTTCCCCACGGCGTATGCACCACTTCGGGGTGAAACTGAACACCGTACATTCGCCGCTTGGCGTCCGCCATCGCCGCCACAGGAATCGAGGGCGTAACGGCGGTGATGGTAAAGCCGGGGGGCGCGGCTTCCACTTCGTCGCCGTGGCTCATCCAGCAAACCAGTTCGCGGTTCAGCCCGGCGAACAGGTCGGCGTCGCTTTTGACATCGAGCTGTGTTTTGCCGTACTCGCGGCGCGACCCGGCGCGAACCACGCCGCCGAGTTGCCGCGTCATCAGTTGCATCCCGTAGCAGATGCCGAGAATCGGCAAACCGCAATCGTACACCGCTAAGTCCACGGCGGGCGCACCGGGTTCGTAGCACGACGCCGGACCTCCTGAAAAAATAATACCGAGTGGTTTTCGCTCCATTATTTTTTCTAAGGGCGTGTCGTAAGGAACAATCTCGCAATAAACTTTGCACTCGCGGACGCGGCGGGCAATCAGTTGGGTATATTGTGCTCCGAAATCGAGGACGACAACATTTTCTTCGGGGAGGGATAGGGTTTGAGCGTATTCAGGCATGAGTGCGCTTATTTTATCACGGGGGCGGCAGGTCAATATGCCCTTTGCCCGTGCTCACTCCGCTGTCACGGCAATCGCCCGTATTTCGTCAGCCGTTAGGGCGCGACTGTAAACCGCCAATCCGCCGAGAAGCCCGGTGTAACTGTTCGCATGAACGCTTCCTTGCGCTTGAAAGTTATCATCCACCGTCACCGGACGCAGTACCTGCCCGACGGTGAAATCCGCGCCGTCCGTTCCGCCGTCGAAAATCCCTTCTTCATAGCGGTAGGGGTTGCGGTCGCCGCGCTCATCCAAATTGCCTTGAAGGTAGGCACGGGCAAACGTGCCGTCGTAAGTGATGGCGACGCACTGCCAAACATCTACAGGAATCGGGGTCGCGCCAATCGCGGCATCCATGCAGTATTTGTAACCCGAAGTCGCGCCGCCAACCGAGGAGATATGGGCTCCAACCTGATTCGCGCTGTCCCAAATCTGCAGGTTGAGAAATAAACAGTATTGCCGCTTCGCGTGTTCATTCCACATACCCGCCACGGCTTGACAAGACCAATGATTGACCGGCGTTTTCCATTTGATCCACGCCACAATCGAAACCTGCGCCTTCTTACCGTGGATATTGAGGGCGGGGCATTCGGCACGCGGAATATAAAACGCACTGCCCGATGAAATCTGCGCGGCGTGCGCTCCGAACACACCGTCCGCAACTCGCTCCACCGGTTTCGCGCCGTCGTAGTCGCGCAAGCGGTACGGGTATGTTCCTCGCGCAGTGCGCTCCGCGCCGGTTGGTTCGGCAAAATCCCAGAACGAGATTAAATCGGGAATGTCTTCGGGTGTTTGCATGGTATCGGACAGTGTACCCGCTCGCCGGACATTACCTGCGAACTGTTCTTGTTGAATCTTAAGAAAGTTCACAGACAGTTCTCAGAATGCTCACAGAAGACGCTCGTAAAATCAAAACGGAGATGTTTCAGTATCCCATGCTTATAGGATGCCATATGATTTCTTCAACACTAATCTACGGACGGGAAAAATAATGAAACCACCCCCCTTGTTTCGCAAGCCCTTGTATGTCTCGCTTGCTATTGGATACCTTGCCTACACCGCAACGGTTGCTTCCACGGTTGCCGCACAAACGGATGCGCCGCCAGTCCCCCCGGTGAGCGCACCGGCGCAGGAGACACCCGCCCCTGCCCCGGCGCAAGCCGAATCCGACCCTACGATTCCCTCGTATTTCAAAGCGCGGCGTCTTTCCGATACCGATGTAAAGAAGAAGCGGGAGGGTTTGTTTGTGACCGGGCTTCCCGACATTTCTTCCGACCCGGTAGCGGGAACCGGATACGGGGTACGCGGCACGATTTACTGGAACGGCAAGCGCACTGATCCACTTTTCGCCTACACGCCGTACCGTGCGAAACTGAATGTGAACGCCTTTTTAACGTCGAACGACGCGCAGGAGTTTACCCTGTCTTATGACGCGCCCTACATCAATGGTTCGCGCTGGCGTGTCAAAGTGGACGCAAAGGTTCGCAAAGACCCCACGAACCTGTATTTCGGAATCACAGAGGACACTTTGAACCCGCTCCGGTTGCCGTCTACCCCGGCAGGCGGGCAGACCTACGATACCTTCTCCGAGTTTGAGACCGCACGCAAAACCCTGCGCCCCGGCGGAGCGGGCGAGGCGGCGTTTGTCACCGATTCACTGAGCAACCGCTTCGAGGATTCTGAACTGATGCTGAATCTTAAGGCGGATTACGCGCTCGGCGACAAAGGAAAATGGCGCGTTTTAGGCGGCTACGAAATCCAGCAACTCAACTACGATACCTTTCAAGGACGCGAAGCCTCCGCGATTGATCCGGTGACCGGCGCGGCAACCACGGCTCCCAACGGGGTGTCGCTACTCGCCCGCGACGCCGCGACGGGTCGGGCAATCGGTCTGGAGGGCGGTCTAATTTCCATTCTGCAGCAGGCTCTTATCTACGATACCCGCGACTTTGAACCCGACCCGACCCGTGGCGTTTACTTCGAGATTGCCAACGAGTTTTCCAACGGTATCATCGGTTCGGAATATGATTTCGACAAACTGTTTATTCAAGCAAAGGGCTTCAAGAAATTACCGTTCGGCGAGCGCACCGTGCTTGCCGGGCGGGTCGGCGTCGGCAATATCTTCGGCTCCAACGCGCCGTTCTTTGAGTTTCAGGATCAGTGGAGTCCTGACGGCAGCGTGAACGCGCTTGGCGGCGCACGGTCGTTGCGCGGCTACCGTTCCAACCGATTCATGGCGCGGGCGGTCTGGTTCGCCAACCTCGAACTGCGAACACGCCTCGCCGAAACGTTGATCGGGCGGCAACGCTTCGCGCTTTCCGTCGCGCCGTTTGTGGATGCCGGAACCGTACGCGATGATTACAGGAAGTTGAACTTCGACCGGGTGCGCTCGTCGTATGGTGTCGGCGGACGAATCGCGTGGAATCAGTCCACGATTATCTCTTTCGACTACGCGAAATCGCCGGAGGATGCCCTGTTTTACTTCGGTCTCGGTCAGGCGTTTTAGCATCATTACCTCGCGTTCGTGTAAACTGAATCCAATGAAACTGCTGATTGTGGAGGATGACCCCGGTCTCGCTAAACTGCTCCGAAAGGCGTTGGGCGAAGCCGGATATGCCGCCACGATTTGCAGCAACGGCACGGAAGCGTACACGATTTTACAATTGGAAACCTTTGATCTTCTGGTTTTAGACGTGATGCTCCCCGGCATGGACGGTATCGCGCTTTGCCGGGCGGCACGGGTAGCGAAAATCACCGCGCCGATTCTACTGCTGACCGCCCGCGACACCGTGAACGACAAGGTAGAGGGACTGGACGCCGGAGCGGACGACTATATGGTCAAGCCGTTTCAAATCGCCGAGCTTTTGGCGCGGGTTCGTGCCTTGCTCCGGCGCGGCGCGGCAACCCCGGCGGCAATTCTCGCGGTCGGTGATTTGACGCTTGACCCGGCGAAGCGCGAAGCACGGCGCGGCGACCGGGAGATCCGCCTCTCCGCTACCGAGTACGCGCTTCTCGAATATCTGATGCGGAATGCGGGGCGGGTGCTGACGCGCTCACTAATTCTGGAACACGTTTGGCAGTATGACTTTGGTGGGAGCGACAACGTGTTGGACGTTTACATCGGCTATCTACGTGGCAAGGTAGACAAAGGCTTCTCCCAACCGCTGATTCGCACCGTGCGCGGCGTCGGCTTCGTGATCGAGGCGGGGCGGAAAGCATGAGGCACGATGCGCCACACAAATTACCGCCCACCTCGCTTCGGGCGCGAATGACGGTGGGATTTGCCCTCTGGTTTTCGGTGATTGGTTTTCTGGGTTGCGGCTTGTTTTACGCATGGTCATGCCAAATCGCACGACGGGATATTTCCGAGCGGGTACGGGCGGCGGCGCGGCTCGTTGCGCTGGAGTGGCAGATTGACGCGCAAGAGAAGAGTGCAACAAAGGCTTTGCGCGAAGCAGAGGAGGATATGCGCCTTGATAATGTCGCTATATTCATCGTGGACGATTCGGGCGCGGTTTTGGGGAGCAATCGAACCGCAGTGCTTTCGGTATCCGATATGCGCCGTCACCGATGGATAATAGCCGAATGGAAAACACCGAGTGCCAATGTTGTCGCGGGAATGGATTGGAGAGCCACGGAAGCCGTGCTACAAAAACAAGCGTTGATGCTGACGGCTTTCGCTCTCGCGCTTAGCGGAGCGGGAACCGTTGCCGCTTGGTTCTTGGTTGGTAAAACGTTGCGCCCTATCGGTGTGCTTGCCGATCAAGCCGGGGTCGCGTCCGCCGACCCACTTCAAGCACGACTTCAAGCCCCATCGAACGACGCCGAAGTTCAACATTTGGTGGAAACGCTGAACGGCTTTTTAGAACGGTTCCAGCAAAACACCCGCGCCCGTGAACAGTTCTACGCGGCGGCGGCGCACGAGTTGCGTACTCCGCTCGCGGTGCTGTCGGGCGGTATCGAACTCGCGCTTTCGCGTCCGCGCATCACCGATGATTACGTGGAAACGTTGCGCGACCTGCAGGGAGAGACCAAGCGGCTGATCGCACTTTCCGAAGCCTTGCTCACGTTGAACCGGCTACAAACCGAGGTGGGTGCGGAGGAGCCGGAACCCGTGGATATTGGTTCGGAATGCGAGCGCGTACTGTCCGCGCTTGCCCCAATCATTGAAAAGAAGCGGTTAATAGTAAGCATCAAGGGCGGAAGGGAATGCACGGAGACGTTAGCCCCTCTATCACAAGTCACGGTATTGCTACGAAATCTTCTTGAGAATGCCGCAAAGTATACGCCGGTCGGCGGCGCGATTCGCATTGTGGTCGAAACGTCGGCAACAGCGATTTGCCTTCGTGTTCACAACGATTACCCCATGGCGGACGCTTTGCCACTCGATAGGTTTTATGAACCGTTTTTCCGCGCCGACCCATCGCGTTCGCTTCAAGGTGGCAACGGCTTGGGACTGGCTATCTGTCGTCGCCTCGCCGAGTTGCACCGGTGGGATTTGCAACATACGTCCACTGACGACACCGTTATCGTGCAATGTGTTTTTCACCGATGGTTTTTCACCCCTGACACGCTTTTTTGAAAACGGAACCGCGTTTGCCGCAAACCGTTGCCGGTGTTATAATCGGCACGTCGCACCCGATCTTGATTGGAACGACCGAAAGACAAGTTTTATGCCCGATATTCTTCCTCCGCCCCCCGGCTTTGCCGACCTTGCCGCAATAGTGCTGGCGGCGGGCAAGTCTACCCGGATGCGCTCGCGCTTGCCGAAAGTGTTGCACCCGGTTTGCGGTCGCCCGATCTTAGCGCATATTCTTCACGCGCTTGCCGAGGCGGGAATCACCCGACGAATCGCGGTTATCGGTCACGAAGCCGAAACCGTGCGGCAGAATATGGACGATTACTTCGGGGCGGGAACGCTCGAATACGCCCTGCAAACCGAGCAAAAAGGAACCGGTCACGCCGTGCAAATGGCGCAAGCCGCGCTTCACGGGTTTACCGGAACCGTGCTGGTGCTTGCCGGGGATACGCCGCTCCTTTCCGCCGAGGTGCTGAAACTGTTGCTGGCGGAACATTCTCGCACCGGCGCGACGGCGACCGTGCTAACCGCCGTGCTTCCTGACGCCGGAGCGTATGGGCGCATTATTCGCGGAGACGGGGGCGAGGTATTGGGAATCGTGGAAAACAAGGACGCAACGCCGGAGCAGAAAGCCATCCGCGAAATCAACACCGGCGTTTTCGCGTTCGATGCACCCGCACTGTTTGCCGCGCTTTCCGATTTGTCGCCCGCGAACGCGCAGGGCGAATACTATTTGACCGATGTTTTAGCCATTCTGCGCGGCGCGGGCAAAACCGTTCGCGCCGTTGTCACCGAGGACACCGACGTAATTTTGGGTGTCAATACCCGCGTAGAACTCGCCGAAATCGCGGCGAAAATGCGCTCCCGAATCCTGCGCGATTTGATGCTATCGGGGGTCACGGTGGAAGACCCGGCGACAACGTATGTGGACGCGGGCGTCACGGTCGGGCAGGATTCGGTTCTGGAGCCGATGACGAAACTGTGCGGCGACACGCAAATCGGCGCGAACTGCGTGATTCGCCTCGGCACGGTGATTGCCGATTCCACGGTCGGCGACGGTTGTAAAGTGGGGCCGTTCGCACACATTCGCCCCGGCTCTACGCTTGCGGCGAACGTCAAAATCGGCAACTTCGTGGAAGTCAACCGCTCCGAACTCGGCGAAAAAGTTTCGGCGGCGCACCTGACATACCTCGGCGACGCCACGGTCGGCGCGAATACCAACATCGGGGCGGGAACCATCACCTGCAACTACGACGGCTTCAACAAAAGCCGCACGGTTATTGGCGAGGACGCCTTTATCGGGTCGCACTCCACACTAATCGCGCCACTGACAATCGAATCCGGCGCACTCACGGCGGCGGGTTCGGTAATCACGCAGAATGTTCCGGCGAACGCTATCGCGGTCGGGCGGTCAGATCAGAAAAACCTACCCGGAGCGGAAGCACGTCGGCGCAAGCGACTCGCTATCCCAAGTCGCCGCGCCGAAAACGCGGTACAATCGGGGTCGGAGCCTAAGCCTTGAGTAACCTACGCCTTTTCACCGGAAACGCCCACCCGCATCTTGCCGAGTCTATCGCCCATCATGCCGGGGTTCCGCTCGGCGAAGTGATGGTCAAACGCTTCAACGACGGCGAGATTCGGGTACAGGTCGAGGAATCGGCGCGGGGCAACGATATTTTCATTGTGCAACCGACGTGCGCCCCGGTCAACGACAACCTGATGGAACTGCTGATTATGGTAGATGCGTTCCGCCGGGCGTCGGCTCAGCGCGTTACCGTGGTGCTTCCCTATTACGGCTATGCACGGCAGGACAAGAAAACCAAACCCCGCGAACCCGTCACCGCCCGCTTAGTCGCCGACCTGTTAGAAAACAGCGGCGTTACCCGCGTCGTGTGCGTGGATTTACACGCGGCGCAGATTCAAGGCTTCTTCCGTATTCCCGTGGATCATTTGTACGCGGGACCGCTCCTCGCCGAATATCTGGAAGCGAAGGGCTACGTGGACGGCGATACGTGCGTGGTGTCGCCCGATGTCGGCGGCGTGGCGCGGGCGTCGGCACTCGCGGCAACCCTGCAAACCAGTATCGCCATCATCGCCAAACGTCGCCCCGAACCCGGCAAGGTCGAGATTGTCGAGATAATAGGCGACGTACGCGGCAAGCGGTGCGTGCTGATTGACGACATGATTGACACCGGCGGTAGCATGGTCGGCGGGGCGGAAACGCTCCTACAGCGCGGCGCAGCGGAAGTTATCGCTTGCTGTACGCACCCGATTTTGTCCGAAGGCGCGATGGAACGAATCGCCGCGTCGCCGATACAAAAACTGATCACGACCGACACGATTCCGTTCCGGTGGCCCCGCTTTATCGAGCAGGGTCATGTTGAAGTTTTGTCCGTTGCCCCCCTCTTAGCCGACGCGATTTTGCGGATTCACGCCGACGAATCGGTATCCGTCCTCTTTGACCGAACATGGTAAAATCGTGCTATCATGGCGAGCGATAAAGACTTTCTGAAACGGATCGAGTCGCCCAATGGCGCGTACAATGAAGGTCTGCGATTTTTCAAGGGGGTAGGCATGGTAGACGAAGCGATAGAGAAGATTGCACGTGACTTAGAAACTCGTGGTATTGACTACGCTCTGATAGGCGCGTTAGCGTTAAACCGCCACGGCTACCAGCGGTTCACTTCCGACATTGACGTTGTGATGACCGCCGAAGGATTGGCTCAATTTCAAACACAACTCATTGGGCGCGGCTACCGCCCCGCGTTTCCCGGTGCGACGAAAGCCTTCCGCTGGACGGAAGGCAACGTGCCGATTGAAGTGATTACGACGGACGAATACCCCGGCGACGGCTTGCCCAAAGCCGTGCGCTTTCCCGATCCCGCGACCGAATACGTGGTAATCAACGGCGTTCGCACCGTGCCGCTTCCGCGCCTCGTGGAGCTCAAACTCGCGTCGGGCATGACCGGGCGCGGTCGGCTCAAAGATTTAGCCGATGTGCAGGAACTGATTCGCGTTCTCAAACTTCCCGTAGATTTCGCGGAGCAATTAGACCCGTCTGTACGCGGCAAGTTCGCCGAACTATACGCCGACTTGCACGGCGAGTAACGTCCCCGCCGGTGTGCTTAGCACACCAGCGACGCGAAATCGTCGAAGTCCGCCGCGAATCCCCCCGCGACGCCTTTGCAGATAACGCTTACGGCGTCGTGCGAGTGAAGCGATTCGAGGTGCGAACAGGCGACTTGAAAGTCCTTGATACGGACGTCTTTGTTCAGTTCAAAGTACACCAACCGCGCCGCGTCCTCGACGAACTTGATAAACGCGCCGTTCATTTCCGCAAACGCTTGCTCGTCCTCGCGCTTGACCATCACCTGCGTTTCGGTTCGCAAGGCGGTTTCCAAGTGCCGCTGCATATCCTCGACCGTCACGCTCGCGCCGTCGGCGAGTTCGACCTTGACGCGGGCGCGGGATCGCTGGCTGTGCGGAATCGCGTACACGCCGCGAGTGTCGCGGGCGTGTTCCGACAATTCGGCGGAACACGGACACGCCGACGAGTAAACAAAGTCAAACTCGACGAAGCGGCGCACCGTGCCGGATGCCGCGATTTTCGCTTCGTAAGCGACTTTGTAGTATTGGTAACCCTCTAAACCGCTACGCAAACTGCGCTTGATAATCGGATACGAAAAGCCGACCTTGACCCGCGCCGCGAGCGACCCGACCTTATCCCGGTAGCCGTGCAGAATCTCGGACAGCGTATCGGGCGTGAAGGCGCGTTCTTTATACTCGTAGAACGTGCGAACAATCCGGCTCATGTTGATGCCCTTCAGCCCCGCTTCGAGCGACACGGTTCCGGTGACATTGGCTTCAAGCGTCAAACGCTCTCCCGTCTCGGTGACAAAGGCGAGCGGGAGTTTGAAACCGGACACGCCAACCTGCTGAATCGGCACATCCGCGCCGCGCACGGCGTCCAAAGCCTCGTTCATGTCGGGAAGCGATTCGCGGTATTCGGGCGTGACGACAAAATCGGCGTCATAATCGCGGTTGGTAGGCGTTTCGTTGCGGCTTTCTTCTTGAAGCCGATGTAAATACATTTTCTTTGCTGTGTTCATCGTTTTTTACCTGTCTAAAAAGAAAGGCGTTCGGTTGGGACGATAACCGGGCGCGGGACGCTATCCCCGCGCAGTCCTTGCTATGTTCCTTCCGGCGTAGCCGGTCGTGCTTTTGTCTTTCTATCGTAAGCGAACTAAGTATTTTGCGCGGCTTTAGTTGCCGTAATACTCGAAAAAGTTGCGTTCGGTTTCCTTGACCACCACGCGGTACAGTTTCGCGGGCGCGGGGATATTCGGCTCTAAGTGTCGCCAAATCGCCACGGTCAGGTTTTCCGAGGTCGGGTTGACATCCGCGAAATCGGGCGTGTCGTCGTTCAGGTGCTTGTGATCAAACCGCGCCATAATCTCGCGCTCCATTACGGCGTCCAGTTCGGCGAGGTTGACAATCATACCGGTCACGGGATCGGGATCGCCCGACACCGTGACTTCGACGCCGTAGTTGTGACCATGTCCACGCGGGTTATTGCACTTGCCGAATATGGCTAAGTTCTCCTCGTGCGACAGACCGGGCGCGTCCAAGCGATGCGCGGCGGCAAAGTCGAGCGAGCGGGTTAAAAGTACCAAAGGTTTCTCCGTATCTAATTCCAGCGTCGTCCATAGGCTCGGCGTCTCCCAAACCGTGACGCGCACTAATTTCGCCGCCGGGTCGTGAAAGTTTGCGGTAAACCGGTCGGACACATAGCGGGCGATATTCTCCAAAGTCGGCGGGGTATCGGCGAAGTGCGGCACTTCGTAGGTCAGGTGCTTATCGGCGAGGGGCGCGACCACGTGCGCCTTCAACACCTTATCCACGTCCACGATGTTGACCACCATGCCGGTCATTTCGTCCAACTTACCCGCGACCACCGCCTCCACGATATAGTTATGCCCGTGTCCCCACTTCGATGCCCACTGTCCGAACAGAACGCGGTTTTCCTCGTCGGTTTTGTTCGGGAGCCAGTAGGCGTGTCCCGCGCTAAAGGCGACGCGCCGCCGCAAAAAAAGGGTTGCCATAGCCGTAAAAAATGCGCCGACAGCCAGCACTATCCGTGCGGCATTCGGCGCGTCCATCCGCGTTTTCTGCGCGGTTCTACCTATTATAATAGCGTTTACGGCGGGTTAGTTCCCAACGTCGGTACGGGGATGTTCCATCCCCGATTTACTTCGTCAGCGTGAACGTATCTATCACCGCGCCGTTCTTGTCCACCTGCTTCACGACAAGACGCTTGCCGTCTACGTCAATCACGGTAAGCGAGTGTGTTTGCGAAACAAACTTGTCGGTGAACCCTTGCCACGTTTCCGGCTTCGTTTGCTGCTCCGGGTTGTACAAACCCGCGCCGCCCGCCCCGGTCACGACGTAGATAACCCCGTTCGCCTTCGTGTTTTTTGCGCCGTCAAACGATTTATCGAGCGTCCACGTACCATCCACCGGCTTGCCGTTCGACGGTTGCCCCGGCGCGACCGCGAAGCGCATCGGAAAGGAACGCTGGTAATTATGAACGTGACCATTAAACACCAGATCCACCTTGCCCGCCTCGAATAGATCGGACACCACGCGCATCTGTTGTTCCTTGAAATGTACTTCGGACGAGTTAAAGCCGGGTTGATGGAAGCCAACAAACCGCCATTTCGCCTTGCTTGCCGCCTTTAGGTCGTTACGCACCCATTCGCGCAGTGCCGGATCGTTCCAGTTGACGTTGACGTTCGCATCTAAAACCGTCCAGTGAACGTCGCCGTAATCGAACGAGAAGTTCGCCATGCGCGGGTACGCGCTCCCTGCCGCCGCTAAAAACGCCTTTTGCGCATCGGGGTTGCCGGTGAACGCCTTGACGTTCGGGTTCGTTGCGTCGCCGATGGGTCCGTTGAGCGGCTGCTTCCAGTACATAAAGTACGCCATCGTGTCGGGGTATTTCTCGAAGTCGGTGGAGCCGATGTCATGATTGCCCGGCGACGCCAAAAACACGGTATTTCGCGTCAACGGTGCGCCGGTTTCGGGTGACGCGGCGTCGGCATTGTAAACCGGGAAATACTTTTCGCGGTATTCGGACACGCGCCCCCGACTGTATACGATGTCGCCGGTGATAAACACATAGTCCGGTTTCGCCTGATACGTTTGATACGCGATCTGCTTTTGCTCGGCAGAATTAACCGCGCAGTCGCCGAATACGACGATACGCGATTTTTTGCCGGGGGCTTTCGGGGGCATCGCGGTTCCCTCAAACACCGACTTGCCGCCATGAAGGACGCGGTACGCCGTGGCGACGCCGGGGGCAAGGTCGGTCAGTTCGGCAGTGTAAACGCGGTGAGGCTCAATCGTTGGTACACGCACACTTTGGAACGCGGGCGCGGCAGACAGTGCGACCCACTTATCTTTGCGCTTAATTTCGACCGCCCACGGCGCGTCGGTGTCGGGGGCATGCCACAAGAGCGACAGGCGTTTGGTGGCGTCTTTCGCGGCAGGATTTCCCATTTGCAGGTACGGTTTGGCGACGAAAGGGCTATCGGCGATTGTGGGCGCGGCGACCGGCGCGGTAGCCTCCTGCGCGAAAACCGGAGCGGCAAACGCCAAAAGCGCGGACAGGATGGCAATACGGGGAGCGAAACGCATTAGCGTAGATTCTTTCATGGGAACAAGATAGTCTTATTATGCGCCGGAAACCGCGCCGCTGTGTTAAGAAAACGTTAAATCT
>JACMIU010000195.1 GCA_014380985.1 Armatimonadota bacterium
ACGACTCCCCGTTACGACGAAGATAGTGCCAAACTTTCGTGGAAGCGCACCCTCGATTTTTTCAATAAGCACGTTCGCGGGTAGGAATCAGTGCTACTCTGCCGCGCCGGGTGAAACGTCCGGCGCGGCGATGCAACCGTTTTCCGTAATAGAAAGATTCGCCGATGTTCGCACAAAAGACAGTTCCGGTTTTCGCCGCAACGATAGCCGCCTTTGCACTCGCCGCACCCGGCTACGCGCAAACCATGGTTTCCAGCACGGAAGCCGGATTTTCGTATCCCCTGCCTGCCGGATGGTCAGCGCAGACGGTGCCACAATCGGAATACACCGTGGCGTTAGTGGCAACGCGGGGCGGTTTCACACCGAATATAAACGTTGTTCGAGAAGCCTTCGTAGGAACGGTGGACGCTTACTTCAAGGCGAGCAAAAAGGCGTTCGGACAGGTTCCCACGGCACGAATCGTGAGCGAGACGCGGTTCACGACGAAGAGCGGTGTACGTGGTTGGAAAATGGTTTACACCAACACAATGTAGGACAAATCCTTGCGACAGATAGCCTACTTTCTGCCCGCGAAAAGCGGCAATATGCTGGTGATCACCCTGTCCACCTTAGCAGAGCAGGGCAAAAAGTACGACGCCGTTATGGAAAAAGCGATGTTCGGTTTGACGTTGACCAAATAACATAGCGGTTCAACAACTTGTGGATTTAACACTGCCTTAACCTAAACGGCTCGATGACGCGATACCATGACGGGAGGCGACCGTGCCAACGATTTGGCGTGGATTTCCCCTCGCCCTTGAAAGGTTTTGCTATGAGTTCCCCGATAAATCGCCGTCACTTGCTACAAACCGCTTCCGCGCTCACCGTCGGCGGCTTGGGTTTGGGCGTTGAAGGCTTAGTCGCCCGCGCCCTGCACGCCGAGGAGATCGGACGCTCCAAGTCCGATGTTCCCGGTGGCTACGGTGCGCTCCGCCCCACTCCGGCGCAGAACACCGGCGAGTACATTCTCGCGCTTCCTGCTGGTTTCTCTTACACCGTGTTTGGTTCGGTCGGCTCGACCATGACCGATGGCAACAAAACGCCGAGCAATCACGACGGTATGGCGGCGTTTAAGACGACAGACGGCAAAGTCCGGCTCCTTCGCAATCATGAAATCAAAGGCAAGCCGAACGTTTCGCATGTCGCGGGCGGCGTCGGCTACGACAAGGCGGCAGCGGGCGGCACAACAACGCTGGTGGTAGACCCCAAAACCCGCCTTTTGGAATCGGCGTTCGCATCGGTCGGCGGCACGGCGGCGAACTGCGCGGGCGGTACGACGCCGTGGGGCAGTTGGATCACCTGCGAGGAAACCGTGGTCGGCACGGAAGCGGGCTTCGACAAAGCGCACGGCTACTGCTTCGAGGTCCCGGCGGGCGCGAACGCTCCCACCGCTGACCCTGTGCCACTCACCGCGATGGGGCGTTTCGTCCATGAAGCGATTGCGATTGACCCACGCTCGAACATCGTCTACCTGACCGAAGACCGCAAATCGGCGGGCTTTTATCGCTTTCATCCGAAGGTGAAGGACAAACTTGCCGAGGGCGGACGCCTTGAAATTGCGGTGGTGAAGGACGCACCGAAAGCCGACCTGCGAACGGGACAGACGATGGGCAAGTCGCTTCTCGTCACGTGGGTTCCGATTGAAGACCCCGACCCGAAAAACGCTGAAACCGATGATTTAGCCGTTTACAAAGAGGGTGTGGATAAAGGCGCGGCGACGTTCGCTCGCCTTGAAGGATGTTGGTACGGCAACGGCTCGATTTTCCTAAACGCGACCAACGGCGGCGACAAGCAGTTCGGGCAGGTGTGGCGGTACGAACCCTTAGACGCCGACACCGGCAAACTGACGCTACTGTTTGAATCGGTGGATAAATCGGTGCTGAATATGCCCGACAACCTGTGCGTTTCGCCGCAAGGCGGCTTGGTGCTGTGCGAGGACAACGACGAGGGAAGCCAGTACGTGCGCGGTTTGTCGCCGAAGGGCTTCCTGTTCGACTTCGCCGCGAACATCGTTCCCGGTCACGAAACCGGGGAAGTCGCAGGCGCAACGTTCTCGCCGGACAAGAAAACTTTGTTCTTCAACCTGCAAGACCCCGGCGTCACGGTCGCGGTTTGGGGCGACTGGGAACGAGGCGCGTTGTAATTCGTTTGAAGCGCCAAGACGCCAAGGGCACAAAGTCCGGAGAAGTGAAAAATATTGTCCGGTCATTGTGCCCGTGGGGGCGTGGGGCGTCAAAAGGATTTCAACGCG
>JACMIU010000020.1 GCA_014380985.1 Armatimonadota bacterium
AAACGTTCGGTTCCAACTTTTTTTCGTCGTTCCACGATTGAAGACATTTTGCGCGAAACTCAAGGAACGTCCCATCGTCAATCGCGGTACGAATGTTCTCCATCAGGCGGGCGTAAAACGCCAAGTTGTGGTACGTCGCCAGTCGTGCGCCGAGAATCTCGTTCGCCATTTGCAGATGCCGCAGGTACGCCGCGCTGTGCGATTGGCAGACCTTGCACGGGCAATCAGGGTCAATCGCCCCGCGCTCATCCGTCCATCGGGCGTTTTTGATATTGATACGCCCCCGCGACGTGTACAACGCGCCGTTTCGCGCCATGCGCGTCGGCAAAACGCAGTCGAACATATCAATGCCGCGCATCACCGAATCGAGAATATCGGTTGGCGTCCCGACGCCCATCAGGTAGCGGGGCTTTTCAGTCGGCAGGTACGGCATGGTCATGTCAAGGGCGCGTAGCATTTCCTCCGGCGGTTCCCCGACCGACACACCGCCGACCGCGATTCCCGCCGTGTCCCGCGATGCGGTGAAGGTCGCCGATTCGCGGCGCAAATGCTCATAGCCGCTTCCCTGTACGATGCCGAAAAGCACCGAGCCGGTCGCGTCGCCGCCCAAATCGTTGTGCGCGGATACGCATCGGTCGAGCCAGCGGTGCGTTCGCTCCACCGAATCGCGCACGTACTCCTCGGTCGCCGGGTACGGCGGGCATTCGTCGAACGCCATGATAATATCCGCGCCCAATTCGTGTTCGATTCGCATCACCGATTCGGGGGTAAAGTCGTGTGCCGAGCCGTCGAGTGGCGACTGAAAGCGCACCCCGGATTCGGTGATTTTTCGCAAGTCCTTGAGCGAAAATACCTGATACCCGCCCGAATCGGTGAGCATCGCGCCGTCCCAACCGACGAACTTATGTAGCCCACCGAACGCCTGCACTCGCTCCGAACCGGGACGCAGGTACAGGTGGAACGTGTTGCCGAGGCAAAGCCGGTAGCCGAGTTCGGCGACCTCCTCCCATGTCATTGCTTTCACCGTGCCTTGCGTCCCGACCGGCATAAACACCGGCGTTTCCACGGTGGCGTGGGCGAGGCGCAGGGTTCCGCGCCGGGCGGCGCAGTCGGCGGCGGTTTTGTGTAGAGTGAAGATTGACGGGGGCGAAGGCATAGCCGCCTATTATACCGTGTACCGGCACGATGGAAATTGCCCACCTGTGCGCCGCGTGCGACGCGCAGGTGGTTTGCGCCGCAAAGACTTAGTTCACCTTTTTGAGACCACTGCTTGTCGGGGCGAACTTCGTGTAGTCCGCGTCCCGGTAGCCGATGCGAAAGGTGTCCTGCGCCAAGCCGCGCAGTTGTTGCCGGGTGAGTTCCGGGTCGGGGTTTTTGGGATTATCCGCCCACGCTTGGAGCGATACCATTAGCCCCGCCGCAAGAGCGTAGGTTTCGCCCGATTCTTGCATATTCGACGCACTCACGTACCCATTCCCGAACAACCGGCGCGACAGGGCGCGGTTCGCCGCGAACTGCGTGTTCGTGAGTTCCTTTCCCGTGAGTATTTCATACGAAAGCGTTCCGGCGAGTGCCCCCGCGTCACGTGGGTCGGTTGCGCTCAGCGATACGCCGGATTGCTGACTTGCCGCCCGCACGATTTTCGGATACCCCGCCAGCACTTGCTCCAGCACGGTGCGCGTCGCGGCACGGTTCGCGGCAGGAACCGCCGCCACGATGCGCTTGATTTCCGCCGATGTTTTCGGGCTGTTTCTCCACCGTGCCGGTGCGGACTTTCGGCGCGTCGGGCGCGTTGTACCGCCGCCCCCCGCGCCGCCAAACATATGCGTACTCGTGTACAGGTTCTGATACAGGTTGCCGAGGCTGCCGTTGACGTTGATGTCTTGCGCGTGCGCTCGCGGCGCGAGACCCACGAAGGCGATAACAGCGGCGGCAAAGATAGCGATTCGTTTCATGATAGATTCCTTTTCCTTGCGTCAATGCGTTAATTGACCTTGACAATGCCTTTGCTCGTCGGAGCAAACTTGGTGTAATCATCGCTACCATAGCCGGTACGGAACGTTTTCTGTGCCAAGTCGCGCAATTGTTGCCGGGTGAGTTCCGGGTTCGGGTTCTTCGGATCGTCTGAATATGCTTTCAGTGCCACCATCATGCACGACGCAAGCGCGTACATTTCTGCTCCCTTTTGACGCCACGCCCGGTCTGCACCATCGGAGGCGTAAGCACGGTTCGTTGCTTTGCGCTCGGCGGCGAACTGCGCCTTGGTCACTTCCGTCCCCGAAAGGAACTCATACGCCATCACCCCGGCGATGGTCGCCCCATCACGCGCATCTGTCACACTCAGATTTGTGCCTACCCCCTGACCGGCGGCGCGAACGATAGCCGGATACAATCCCATCACTTTGACCAGTGCCGCCCGCGTTGCCGGTCGGTCGGCGGCGGGAACCGTCGCCACCATATCGCGTATCACCGAGGAGGTTGCGGGATTGAGTTTCCACGATGGTCCCGCCGTGACGCGCTTTCGCGTCGCGTTGCCCCCCGTGCGCCGCGCACGAACCGACCCCAGCCAGTCCATGCGCATCGCCTGATCGGCGTACAGACCCGACCAGTAGTTGCCGAGGCTTCCGTTCCTGTCCATATCCCCCGCCATCTGCGCGTTTGACGCGGGCGCAAGCCCGGCAAAAGCGGCGGCGACGGCAATAAAAATAACGATTCGCTTCATAAAGATTCTCCCCTTCAACGATTCGGTCCCTCTTACCCATCACCGCGCTTCGGGCAAACACAAACATCCCCTATTGTGCCGGAACGGCGTCCGTGCTACGCGAGATATGCGCGTTCCGTTCTATGTTCGCTTTCAGTCCTTCGAGTTTGGATTGCGCCACGCCGAGCGCGTCGGAGCCAAGCAGTAGCCGGAGCGCAGGGTTAGGATCGTCCACAATGGCAAGGAGGGTTTGCGCCGCTTTTTTTGGGTCGCCGGGAACAGAGTCATTAGCTGCCATGGCACTCATGTACTCCACAGTCGCACCCGCCGTCGCCTCATAGTCTGCGACCGGATTGTTGCCCCGAACGAAGTTTTGCAGTCCCTCGGTTTTGAAGCCGCCGGGTTCCACGAGAACGACGCGAATACCAAGCGGAGCCACCTCCGCCGCCAATGCCTCGCTAAAGCCTTCGACCGCGAACTTGCTGGACGCATACGCGCCCAATCCCGGCAGAGCAGACAGACCGACAACGGACGATATATTCAGGATATGACCGGACTTTCGCGCCCGCATCCCCGGCAAAACCGCCTGCGTCATGGCGATAACCCCGAAAACATTGGTCTCAAATTGCGCTCGGAACTGCTCGCCGGTGACTTCCTCGAACGCTCCAATTGTGGCATAGCCCGCGTTGTTGACCAGCACGTCAATCGCGCCAAACCTATCGGTCGCAGACCGTACCGCCGCGTCAATATCGGCTTGGCTCGTGACATCGAGGCGTAGTGTCATCACGTTGTCGCCGTATTTCGCGGTTAAGTCGGACAGTGTTTCGGGCTTGCGGGCGGTTGCCACGACCCGGTTCCCCGCGTCCAGTGCCGCTATCGCAAACTCGCGCCCAAAACCGGTGGATGTACCGGTGATAAACCATGTTCTGCTCATTACTTTGTCCTTGTTTCCATGCCGTTGAGGAGCGATGATTCGCTCAAGTGTGGTACACAGGTGCTACGTTGGGCGTTCCTTTTTCGGAACGGTTCGGCGCGGGGGGCGGTATAATCAGGTGGGCAAGGATGCTCGCCGCAGTGGTTGCCGCGATGCCGCCCGCAATTTACCAACACAGGAGTTTGTTATGATTTACAGCAACCCGAATACCCCCGGCAGTCTGGTCTCTTTTAAGCCGCGCTACGACAACTATATCGGCGGTGCGTTTATCGCCCCGGTTAAAGGGCAATACTTCGAGAACCCGTCGCCGGTGAACGGCAAAACGTTCACCGAAATCGCCCGCTCGACGCACGAGGACATCGAACTCGCCCTTGACGCCGCGCACGGCGCGAAAGCCGCGTGGGGCAAAACGTCGCCCGGTCATCGCGCCGGGATTCTCAACAAAATCGCCGACCGTATGGAGTCTAATCTCGAAATGCTCGCGGTCGCGGAGACGTGGGACAACGGCAAGGCCGTGCGCGAAACCCTGAACGCCGACCTGCCGCTCGCTATCGAGCATTTCCGCTATTTTGCCGGGTGCATCCTCGCGCAGGAGGGTTCTTTGAGCCAACTCAACGAAACCACAGTCGCCTATCATTATCACGAACCTTTGGGCGTGGTGGCGCAAATTATCCCGTGGAACTTCCCAATTCTGATGGCGGTGTGGAAACTCGCGCCCGCGCTCGCGGCGGGCAACTGCGTGGTGCTGAAACCCGCCGAACAAACCCCGGCTTCCATTATGCTACTGATGGAACTAATCGGCGATTTGCTTCCGCCCGGCGTGCTGAATGTTGTAAACGGCTTCGGCGTCGAGGCGGGCAAACCGCTGGCGTCGAGCGACCGCGTGGCGAAAGTCGCGTTCACCGGCGAAACCAC
>JACMIU010000196.1 GCA_014380985.1 Armatimonadota bacterium
GCACAGGAGCGGCTCGGCTCCTCGATTGAGGCGCATGAGTCGGTTCCCGCCGCGCTATATTCGTTCCTGCGCCACCCGGAATCGTTTGAAGGCGCGGTCAGTTTCGCGGTGCGCCTCGGCGACGACACCGACACGGTGGGTGCGATGACCGGCGCGATTGCCGGGGCGTTCCACGGCTACGCGGGCATCCCGCAAAAGTGGCTACGCCCTTTAGAGAACGGTGCGAAGGGGCGCGATTACACGCTGTCGCTCGCCGACCGGCTTTTCGACCGGTGGCAGGCGACGGTCTAAGACGCCGCTTTCGCCGCCTCCGCCTCACGCTTCGCCCGCTCACGCCCCGTCTCCACCTTCTCCCGTGGCGCGGTCGGTTGAAAGTCGTAATGCGGAACGCCCAAGCCGTTCAAAATTGCCCGCTCGACCAGTGAGTAGTCGCCGTCCGGTCGGTTGAAGTTCATCGGCTCCTTGAGATGCACCGGCGGGTTGGTAATCAGGCGCAACCGGCGCGTGGCGTTGCGCGACGACGCATGAATCACGAACGGATGGAGCAGATACACGTCGCCCGCCTCGCCGGTCGCCTCGAAAAAGTCGGTGCATTTTTGCACGTGTTCCCGCGTTGAAAGATCGTTCGGCATCAAGCCTTCGGGGTGCGCGGCGAAGTGCTTGGCGACGTGCGGCACGGAATCGCCGACCACGAACGTCGCGCCGTTTCGCGGTGTCACGTCCGACCATAGCACGATGGTTAGCAAGCCCTGCTCCGGCGAATCGAGGAAATGCTTGAAAAAGTCGCCGTCGGTATGCCAACCGGGGGCGGTTGCCGTGGGCGGTTCCCACGCGGCTTCGTCCTCGGCGCGTCCCAAGTTCACAATCAGCGAATCGCCCCACCATGCCTTGCCGATTCGGTCTTCGCCGCACAGGTCGCAAATCGCGTCGTAGATAACAGGGGAAATCTCGCGCACCTCTTTGCCCTTCGTGTGCGGCAGGGGTTGCCAGTGCTTTTCCCATGTGTCGGGGCGGTCGGGATCGTAGCCAAGCCGTTCCCAAACGTTCGCGGTATATTCCGCGATTATATCCGGCGGCACGGCTTGGGGCAGTTTTACAAAACCGCGCTGTAAAAATTGCGCGACATCTTCATCGGTCAAAACACGGTACGTCGTCATTGGTTTCGTCATCCTTCTGACCGGTATACCCGACCCCGGCGCGTTTTCGCAAGGCGCGGCGAAACGGAAAAGTTACGAAAACGTGCTATACTGCGCTATGAATCAGCGTTCCTTTTGCCGCATTGCCGCGCTTGCCGCCGCCTTTTTCGTTTGCCTTCCCGTGTTCGCGCAAAACAAACCCGCCTCGCCAACCGTTAAGCCGACCGCGCAATTAGACGGCATCGAGTACCGCGTCGTGGATCGCGTTTGGGCGAACGTGGACGGCTACTTCCACGAGGGCGATTACAACCGCGTGGTCGCGCTTTGCCGCGTTTGCGTCGAGTCCGACCCCGATTTCGACGAGGCAAACTCCGCCGCCTCGTGGATACTCTGGAGCATGGGCGACAAGCCCGCCGCGAACGCGCTTCTCGCTCGCGGCACGGCACGGGCAACCAAAAAATGGCTTGCCGAATACACGTTCGCCGAAAATCTGATGGTGCGCCGCGAATACAAAGACGCTTTGCCGCACCTTATCAGTGCCACGAAAAATGAGAACGCGCCGGTGATTGTGTGGAAGCAACTTGCCCACGCCTACGATAAAACCGGCAACCTGCCGAAGTCGCTGGCGACTTGGGACTACGTGGTGAAAAAGTTTCCGAACGAGCCTTCCGCCGCCAACAATCGTTCGCGGGTGGCAAAAAAAATCGCCGAAAGCAAACCGGGAAGATAACCCATGCGCGAACGAATCGAACCGGACGCCGCGACGCCGCCCGTTCTCGTTGCCGACGCGGGGACGCCCGCTGCCGCACCGTGGCGCATTCCCGCGTCGCTGTGGGTTTGGCTCGCCGTGCTGGTCGCTACTTACGCCCTGCCGCAACTGTTAGCCGTGCGCGGTAGCGGAGAGAAAATGGTGCGCGAAAGCGGGCTGAGTTCGGCGAGTTTCCAGCGTCTGGGACAAGCGGAATACCTGACCCGTGTGGCGTTGGTGCCGGAGTTCGCCTCCAGCCCGCAAATCAAAACCACTCCGCCCGCGCAGACAGCCGCGAACATTTACCGTGAAGTCGCGCAACAGAGCGGAAGCGTGGCGTCGGCGCGAAAAGCGTTTGTCTTAGATGCCCTGCAAAAAAAGCCGCTTGACGAAAAATTACTGACCGGCGCACACGCGCAAAACCTGTCAAAACGCGGCGCGAGAGCGGGCGATATTTCTACCGAACTGGCGTTCTGGCGGTCGCTCTACGGCGCGGACAAAACGGCATCGTTTAGCCCTGACGAAGGGGACGCGGCGATTGCGCGGGTCAAAACCTACAACCTCGGCATTCTGGAAGGGCAGACGATTGCCGATATTTACACCCGTACCGACCGCCCCGCCGACGCCAAGCGCGTGGCGAAAGCCATGCAGACAAAGGCGACCGGCGAAGTTCTGCGCCTCGTGGGTCTGATTGTCGCCTTGCTGTGTGCTGCTCTGATGGGGCTGGTGTTTTGGGCGATGTTTCTTTCGTCCGTCCGAAGCAAACGGTGGGAAACGGTCGGGCGCATTCGCTTGCTCGGAGATTTGCCGGGAACCGCGCCGAACGGGGGCGCACTCCTTGACGTGTTTGTCGCCTACCTCGCCATGGCGCGGGGCATCGGTTTGCTGGTCGGCTCCGCGCCCGCGCTGGACGGTATTTCCCCGATTGCGCTGTCGGCGGGCGTGTATGTCGGTTCGGGCATCCTCGCCTTCTATTACCTGCTTTATCAGACGCGGCGCAACGGTTGGAACCTGTCCGGTCTCGGCTTGCGCCCCGTGAAACCCGCCGAACTCTGGTACGGCGTCGCCGGATACTGCGCCGCGCTCCCGCTGACGTTCGCGCTCGGCTACATCAACACGCAGGTTTTTAAGGACAGTCAATCGAGCCTGACGCCCAACCCGGTGCTACCGATGATCGCCGGAGAGGGGAGTATCGGGGGGCGCGTCGTGCTGTTTCTGCTGGTAGCCATTGCCGCCCCGGTGATTGAGGAACTGTTTTTTCGCGGCGTGCTGTACAGTGCGCTGAAAACGCGCTTCTCGACCGTGGCTTGCGTTCTACTTTCCGGCGCGTGTTTCGCCGTGGTACACCCGATGGGCGATTGGCTACCGATTTTCGGCTTGGGCTGTTTGCTCGGCACGGTGCGCGAACTGCGTCAAAGCATCGTGCCGGGAATCGCCGTGCATTTTTGCCAGAACGCAATGGCGTTTGTACTGATGAGCAGTATGTTCGGGCGGTAGGGCGGGGATGGAACATCCCCGAACCGCAGAGTACAATACTGTCATGAACAACGCCGAAATCGCCGCCCGCTTCACCCGAATCGCCGATATTCTGGAGATACAGGGCGAGAACTTCTTCAAAGTCAAGGCGTACCGGAACGCGGCGGCAACGATTCTTGACCTTGACGAACCGTTATCCGACCTCGATAAGCGCGGCGTTCTTACCGAACTGCCCGGTTTCGGCGAGGCGATTGTCGGCAAAACCCGCGATTTTCTTTCGACCGGCACGACCGCTTTGTACGAACGCATCAAGAACGATGTACCGGAAGGCGTGGTGCAAATGGCGCGGATTCCCGGCTTGTCGCCTAAATCTGTGAAAACCCTGACTGACGCGCTCGGCGTGTCCACGGTGGACGAGTTAGAGGCGGCGGCGCGGGCGGAAAAGGTGCGCGACGTGGCGGGTTTCGGCGCGGCGAAGGAAGCGAAGTTGCTGGAAAATATCGCCCGCTGGCGTCGCCTATCGGAAACCCTGCCGCTTTATCTCGCGCTTGCGCTGGCGAACCGTTATGCCGACGCGGTGCGGGCATTTCCCGAAACACAGCGCGTGGAAGTGTGCGGCGAAATCCGGCGCGGATGCGAAACCGTATCCGGTGTGTACCTGTTGGTGGATACGCCGACGCCGATTCCCGCCCTGCAAGCGGCGGCGCAGTTGCCCGGTGTCACCGGAACGCTCGATAAATCTTCCTCGCACATCACGCTTGCCACCGAAGCGGGGGTTCCGCTTACCGTGGCGACCTACGACGCCGGTTTGCGCTGGTCGGCGTGGGGGTTCGCGCACCTTGCGGCGACAGGCTCTGCTGAGTTTTACGAATCGCTCGAACCCGGCAACGCCACCAACACCGTTTCGCTCGCCACCGAAGCCGATGTTTTCGCCGCGATGGGGCTGCCGTTTATCCCGCCCGAACTGCGCGACACACCGGGAATCGTGCAAACCGTGCGCGAAAACGGCGTCCCCATGCTGATTACCGTGGCGGATTTTCGCGGGCAACTGCACGAGCATTCCACGGGTAGCGACGGCGCGGCGAGCATCCGCGAAATGGCGGAAGCGGCACTTATGCGCGGCTACGAGTACCTCGCTATCACCGATCATTCGCGCTCTTTGACAATCGCCAACGGCATGACCCGCGCCCTCTTGGAAGCACAAATCACCGAAATCGCCGACCTGAACCGTGAGTTCGTGCCGCGTGGGCTGACGCTACTTTCCGGCATCGAAGCCGACATTTTGCAGGATGGCGCGATAGACTGCGAGGACGACCTTCTCGCCCGCCTCGATATTGTTGTGGCATCGGTGCATCGTCGGTACAGCGAAAGCGCGGAAGCCATGACGGCGCGAATCGTTCGCGCCATCGAACACCCGCACGTTCACATTATCGGGCATCCGACCGGTCGGCTTCTCGGTCGGCGCGAACCGTTCGCGGTGGATATGGGCGCGGTGATTGACACCGCGAAACGCACCGGAACGATTTTAGAAATCAACGCCGCGCCGGAACGCCTCGACCTGTCCGCCGAAAACGCCCGCGCCGTGAAAGAAGCCGGTGTGCTTCTCTCCATCAACGCCGACGCGCATTCGGTCGCGGGTCTTGATTCCATCGCGTGGGGCGTCACGGTGGCGCGGCGGGCGGGGCTATCGCCGGGGGACGTGGTGAACACGTTCGATTTAGCGACGTTACGCGCCGCGCTCAAAAACGGCTACCCCATCATCACTGCGTCCGTAAACGTGCGCTCGGCACTCACCGACACCGCGATCACGTGACCTCCGAAAATATCGTCGTCGTCGTACCAGAGCGTTCCGTCGCCTTCGGCTTCCATGGTAATCTCGGTCAGCCGAATACGTGCCGCGAATGATTCGGCGGTAATCGGTTCGCCCGCCTCGTCATCCTGATCCTGCCAATCTTCGGCGGTCTCCACCATCTGCTTCGCGGCATAGGCGCGGGCGTCGGCGTCGTGTTCTTTCGCCCACATCACAAACGCTTCGCCCGGCGCAATATCGTTTTTGTCGTCGCCGGGCGTGATCGAGACGCTTACCTTCTGCTGGGGGGCGAACGCGATTTTCGCTTCCCACTGGCTAAAGTTGTCGTTCCACGTCACGGTTCCGAGCAACTCGCTGGTAAGCGGCTCCGTGCCGGACGACCGCAGCACGGCGGGGCGTTCGCCGTGAAACCGTGACAATGTTGTCACCGTGGAAACCGCGTCGCTGATTTCAGGCGGATATTCGCCGTACACGACCGCGCCGCCCACGGTAAGCGTGTCGCCGGATA
>JACMIU010000197.1 GCA_014380985.1 Armatimonadota bacterium
GGCTGACGCTGGCGCAGATGACCGGGCGCGATTCGATGGATCCGCGCTGGAAAGCGGTAAAGGCGGACGGTTCTGATTTCCCCGGCGAGGAGCATCCGGTTTCGGTGGCACTGCGAACCGGGGAAGCCGTGCGCGGCGTTATCATGGGCGTTTTCCACCCGAACGAGGCGCGGTATCGCTGGATTTCTGTATCCGCCGTGCCGATGTTCCGCGACGGAGAAACAAAGCCGTATCAGGTTTACGCCTATTTTGAGGATTTGACCGAACGCCGCCAAGCCGAAACCGCGCTACGTGAATCCGAAGCGCAGTACCGAACGCTCACCGAACTACTCCAACAGGTGATTTGGACGGCGGACGACACCGGCGCGATCACGTACTGCAATCAATACTGGTACGATTATTCAGGACTGGAACCGACGACCAATATCGGCGACGGTTGGGCGAGCGCGATGCACTCCGACCATGTCGAGCGGGTTTTCAGTACTTGGATGGACGCGGTGCGAACCGGCAATCCCTACGAAAACGTGGTTCCTTTTCGCCGCGCTTCCGACGGTTCATATCGCAACTTTCTCGTGCGCGGTGAACCGGTGCGAAGCGCGAGCGGCGAAATAACGCGCTGGATAGGCACTTCGATTGATGTTCACGACCGCGAAGTAATCGCCGACGCCCTGCGCGAATCTGAAGCGCGGTTCCGTTCGCTGATTACCGCGACCGCGCAAATCGTTTGGACGACCGATGCTACGGGCGCGTTCACATCGGGACAAACCGCGTGGGCGGACTTCACCGGACAAACCGAAGACGAGTACCTCGGCGTGGGCTGGATAAACGCGGTCCATCCCGATGACCGGGGCGACACCGGGCGCATGTGGCAAGCCGGTATCACCGCACAAACGCCGATAGAAATCGAACATCGGGTATGCCGCACCGACGGTGTTTACCGCTACATGGAGATGCGAGCCGTGCCGGTGCGCGAAACCGGCGGCACGGTGCGCGAATGGATCGGGGTTCATGCCGATATTAGCGAGCGTAAGGAAGTCGAGTTCGCACTGTCCGAATACGCGACGCGCCAAGCCCGCGTCGCCGAAACATTGCAACGTTCGCTTCTCAACACGCCCCCCGGTGACTCGTTCGGCGGCGTCAAAATCGCCACGTACTACGAGTCGGCATTGGATGAAGCGCAGGTCGGCGGCGACTTTTTCGATGTGTTTGCCCTAAAGGGCAACAAAATCGCGCTCGTTGTCGGCGATGTCACCGGAAAGGGACTAAAAGCCGCCGAGCATACCGGGCAAATCAAATACGCGCTTCGAGCGTTCCTGCGCGAAAACCCCGACCCGGCGGACGCTCTAACGCGGGTAAACCATTTGCTCACCGACGCGCAGGATCTGGACGACAACTTTCAAACCGAGGACACGAACGCGATGGCGGTCACGGTAGTGGCGGTTCTCGAACCGGCAACGGGGATCCTGCGTTGTGCGAGCGGCGGTTCCGAAGCCCCTATCTGGTTTCATGCCAACAACAGAGTTTGTACCGAACTCGATACGCGGGGCGTGGTGGTCGGGGCGTACAGCGAAAGCGTTTATCAAGCCACCGAAGCTATCATGGAACATGGCGATATGCTGATTCTGGCGACCGATGGCGTCACCGAGTCGCGGCGCAGTCGGCGGGAGTTTTTCGGCAACGAAGGCGTCGCGCAAGCGGTCGAAAGCGCGTGCGGCGACACGTGCGACCCGGAAAAAACTATCGCCGCCGTGGTCGGTGCGGCGAAACGCTACAACTCCACCGGCGAGTTTTTCGACGACGTTTGCATGGTGGTTCTGCGCCGGGAATAAAGCCATGCCGACAACCGACACGATACCGGAAGTTTTCGCCGCCGACCGTGCCGGATGGCGGGCATGGCTCGCCGCGAACGGCGAAACCGTTGCCAAAGTCTGGCTCGTCTACTACAAAGTGGCGACCGGCACACCGTCTGTTTCTTACGCGGAAGCGGTAGAAGAGGCACTGTGCTACGGCTGGATTGATAGCCGCGTTTCCCCGGTGGACGATACCCGGTACAAGCAGATTTTCACGCCGCGCAAGCCGGGTAGCGTTTGGTCGAAGGTGAACAAGGCAAGAGTCGCAAGCCTTCTGCAAAGCAATCAAATCACTCCGGTAGGGCTACGCATTATCGAAGCGGCACAGCGCGACGGCTCGTGGAACGCACTCGATGCCGTTGAGGATTTGCTGTACCCCGACGATTTTTTAGCCGCGCTACGGGACGCGCCCCCGGCGCAGGAGAACTTCTCGCGCTTCAGTGACAGCGCGAAGAAATACGCGCTACGAAAAATCCTAACCGCGAAGCGCGGCGATACCCGGCGCAAATGGATCGAGACCATCACAACGCTGGCAGTCCAAAATCGTCAAATTGTCTGACGCGGCGGGTTCCCGTTCGTGATTTAATCGAGCCGTGGATTTAACCAAACCTTCCGTTCTCAAAGCCCTGCTGTTGCGCCACGGCTTGCACCTGTCCAAGCGGTTCGGGCAAAACTTTCTTGTAGACCGTTCGCACTTGATGCGGGTCGTGGATACCGCCGACATCACAAACACCGACCGCGTTTTTGAAATCGGACCCGGTGTCGGAACGCTCACCGTGGAACTCGCGGAACGTTCCGAACGGGTGCTTGCCGTGGAACTCGACCGCGCCCTGCCGCCCGTTCTCGCGGAAACGCTCGCGCCGTTCCCGAACGCTACGCTGGTGATGGGGGACGCCCTGCGCTTCGACCTACCCGCGTTTTTAGCCGAACACTTAGGCGATCCGCCGTACAAAGTCGCCGCGAACATCCCGTACAACATCACGTCGCCGATTCTGGTACGATTGCTCGAAAACAAATCGCTGTTCTCAACGATAACCCTGATGGTGCAAAAGGAGGTTGCCGAACGCCTTGTTGCCCCGCCCGATTCCGCCGCCTATGGCTCGCTGTCGGTATTCGCGCAGTTTCAGGCGGAAACGACGATAGCGGGAATTGTGCCGCGTGGGGCGTTTTTTCCACCGCCCCGCGTGGATTCGGCGGTGGTGCATCTCGTGCCGCGCCTTGTGCCTCCCGTGGAAGTCCCCTCCGACGCGGCGTTTTTTCGCGTTTCCCGCGCCGTGTTCGGGCAGCGGCGCAAAACCTTAGCGAACGCATTAGCCGGAGCGTCGCCGGGAGGTTTTGAGAAAGCTGACGTGCAAGCCGCATTAATCGCAACCGGAATTGACGGAACGCGGCGTGGCGAAACGCTCAACTTGGAGGAAATCGCCGCGCTGGTTCGCGCCCTGCCCGTCGCGGAAAAGCCCGGTTAGTTGTTGCCGCGTCGCTCTTTTTCGGCAAGCAGTTCGGCAAGGTGCTTGAGCGGCGAATCGGCGGAAGCGGGGACGGGTTCTTCCGCACCGGGTTCCAGCCGCTTAAACACCACGCCTTCCGGGAGCGGGATTTCCGCGCATTTATCCGCGCACTCCACCCAAGTCGGCGCGGCAAGCGTCAGATATTGGCGCAGTAAATCGCCCAAATCCAGCACATTGCCTTTGATAACCGCGCCGTTCTCGTCGCCGTCCACCGCCGTTACATCGCTCGAAACGCCCCACGCGCTCGTTTCCCCGACCAGATCAAACTCTTCCTCGATGCTCGTTTCCACCGGCGTTAGAACGGTTTGCAAGCACCGCGCACACTCCAGCCGAAGCACGGTTTTTACCTGTCCGCGCAAAATCAGCGCGTCGCCCGAATTGGTCAACACCACTTCACCGGTAATCGGTTCGACGAAATCGAGTTCGTCGCCGTCACGGTGCGGAATCGAAATCGTGTGCTTGTAGTATTGCCCCAACGTGCGGGCAATCTCGGAAATATCCAGCAGTCGGTCGCCCGCCGCAGGAATGCCGTTGATTCCCGCCGTGATGACGTGGTTGCCGCGGGAATGCTTTGGCGTGGCGCGTTCGGGAGAAGCCTCCGCGACGGGTTTCACGCCCCCTTCGGTCGGCTCCAGTTCGGTGATATAGGCGAAACGCGAGCGGTTATCCGTCCCGTCGCCCGGTAAATTATCGGCGTTCATAGTACCGTATTATATCGCGCCCGCCACCGGTTTTGCTTCCTGCTCTTTAGCAAGCCAAACCAGTGTTTCGGCGATTTTCGCTTGCTCGGCTTCGCCCTGCGCGATTTCAGTCTCGTACCCCGGCATCTCCTCGGCGATTTTTTTTGCGTTCATATCGGCTTGCCCGCGTGCCGTCTGGTAGTTCTCGTATAGCGAAGCGTGTTCGGCGTTGAACTTCACAAACAAGCCCCGGCGCGGCGGCGACGCGATATTGATTTTCGATTGCCGCGCCGCCCGTTCGAGTTTCATGACATCCTCTTTCCAGCGTTTCTGGTCGGACACAAGCCGCTCGATTTGGCGACGCGGTCGAATGAGCCGTTGCTCGGTCTCCGTAGTCGCGGTTTCTAATGTTTGCCGAATGTATGTGTAAATCGCCGCCGTTTGCGCGGTCGCCGTTTGCGTAACGCCTTTCGCCACCGGGAACGAAAGCGCGTTGGCGTTCAAGTTAATCAACGCTTGCGCGTCGGAAACCCCGGCGAGCATTTCGGGAGACAATTCCACCGCCACCCCCGAACGCTCCGCCGATTCGCGCCCGTTCATCTCGGCGTGAACCAGTCTGTGAACCGCGTGAGCCGCTTCGCGCTCTCCCGATTCAAAAGTTTGCCACACTCCGTCCGCAACAGTCGGGAGTGCCGCCGCAAAAACCTCCTCGGCAAACACGGTTTCGGCTTGCGCCGGGTCGAGCGTGAGCAACTCGCGCAAGTAAGCGTTGCCTTCCCCGGTTTTGCCGGAAACCACCGCGTACCGTGCCGCATCTCGAAGCACATCCGGGTCTTGAGGGTACAAGCGCACGGCGCGGGCGATCGTGTCATATGCCTCGGTAGGATTGTTCTGCAAAAACTGTAGGTAGGCGCGGTGTCGCTGACTGCTGTAATAAAAAATATCCTGCGTCGCCGCGCTCAACCGGTAGGCCTGATAAAACGCTTCCTCGGCTTCGGCGAGCGACTCGCCGGTTTTCCACAAAATCCAGCCGATTTGAAACCAAACCACATAATTTCGTGCGCCAATCGCACCCGCCTGTGCTTCGCGGAAAAGCCCCAATGCGTCCTTGAACTCCTCGGTTTGGTCGCGCCCGGTGGACATCATGCCGTTTTTCAAAGCGCGGGCGGCTTCAATCAGCAGTTGCGATTCGCCTCCGGCAAAGGTCGGATTCGTCAAAACCTGCTCTATTTGTGTGCCGCGGGTGCGTAATCGGGCGAGCCGTTCGGCGAGACTTTGCGCTACCGTATCGGCGGGCGCGAAGCGGGGAGTTCCTGCCGGTTTTGGCGCGGTCAAAACGGCATAGAGGGCGGGGGCGGTTCCGGCTTTGCTTTTACCAATCAGCGTCTTCAAACGCTCTTCGGCAATCACGCGATCGGATTCGTGCGAAAATTGCAGATATTCGACAAATGGTTCATCGCTAAGTTCTGTAGCGGCGATTCGCTCCAACTGATACTCTTTATCCAAAAACCGTTCCGCCGCCCCGGTATCGGGATCGGCGGGAAAATAACGACGCAGAAGCGGGGTGTGCATAAATAATTCGTCCTGAAACCCCCAATTGTAACGTATCGGGGCGCGACGCGCAAAACACGCGCCGCGAAAAGTGTGGAAGTTGCCACGCGATGCTGGCTATGTTTCTCAGATACGGTTCAACGTTGCACGAAACAATTCCTGCTTTTCGTCCAAAGTTCGACGCTAAGAAGTTGGGGAAGCCGAACCGGAAGGGGCGGTATACAAGGCGGCAACGGCTTTCGCTTCCTGTGCGGAAAGCGCGGAGACCTTGACGTAACGGAGCAACTGCGCCGGGGGAACCAGCGATGCCGTGAGCAATACGTTAAACGCTTCCTGCTTCGCCGCGTCGTTGATGCCGGGATTGCTTTGCGTATAACTCGTGAACCCCTGCGCGATTGATTCCCAAACTCGCAGTTCGCGCTCCGAACCGGTCGCATCGTAGGACAGGTTTTCCGTCCAGCGTTTCGCCTCGTTCGCATTGATGCCCGCCAGCGTTTCCATCACCGCGCTAAGGCGTGCCTCCTGCCCGCCCGACAGCTCGCCGTAGGGGGCTTGCGGCTCAGTGTCCACCGGCGGCGCGGGAGTTTCAGGAGCAGCCGGCGTCTCAACCGCTATCGGCGTTCCGGTCGCTTCGGGCGAGGGAGTATCCGCCGGAAGCGGGGGCGGTGCGATTTTCGCCCGTTCCTCGCGCTTCTCGCAACCGGCAACAAAGGCGGTCGCTCCGGTGGTCAGCAACAATACACGGCAAGCAAAATCGCGGCGGTTCATAATTCTTTAGACGCTCCGATCGCCATAGCGGTTACATCCCGCGTCCACTTTTCTTTCGCCAATGATAGTTGCGCCCGAACCGCGTCCGGCGCGGTTCCGCCCCGGCTACTTCGCGCCGCCGCCGACGCTTCCGGTCGCACCGCAAGTAGTGCATGGTCGGTAAACCGGGCGTCGAAGGTTTGCAAATCGGCAAGCGTCAACTCCTCCAAAACGCGCCCGGTCGTCAAACATTCGCGGACGATTCTGCCGATAATTTCGTGCGCCTCTCGAAACGGAACCCCGCTCGCCGCCAGTGAATCGGCAAGATCGGTCGCCGTCGAAAAATCACCCCGGCACGCCGCCGCCATCCGCTCCGTTTTCCATGTTGCCCCCGCGAGTAGGCGGGTCATCAGGCGAACGCAAACGATTGCCGTGTCAAAAGCGTCGAAAAGCGGCTCCTTGTCCTCCTGCATATCCTTGTTATACGCCAGCACCAAGCCCTTCATCAGTGTCAGTAGCGTTGTTAAGTCGCCGTAAACGCGCCCGGTTTTGCCGCGAATCAGTTCCGCGACATCCGGGTTTTTCTTCTGCGGCATGATGGACGACCCCGTTGTCACGGCGTCTGACAACTCCACAAAGCCGAACTCCGGCGACGACCATAGCACCAGTTCTTCCGACAACCGTGACAGGTGCATCATCAGCAAAGACGCCGACGCGCAAAACTCCACGGCGAAATCGCGGTCGCTCACGGCATCCAGCGAGTTTTCCACCACGCCCGCAAAGCCTAACTGCTCGGCGACGAAAACGCGGTCAATAGGAAATGGCGTACCGGCGAGTGCGCCCGCCCCAAGCGGCAAATAATCGGCACGGGCGATTCCATCGGCGAACCGCGAATCGTCCCGCGTCAGCATCCAGAAATAGGCGAGCAGATGGTGCGACAGCAGAACCGGTTGTGCGTGTTGGTGGTGTGTACGACCCGGCAAAATCGCGCCCATTTGTGCGTCGGCGGTTTCGAGGAACATTCCCCGCAGGTCGCGGAGTGCTACGCGTAAGTTCCCGACCGCCTCCTTGAGCCAAAGCCGGATGTCGGTTGCCACCTGATCGTTGCGCGAACGCGCCGTGTGCAACTTCCCACCAACCGCGCCGACCCGTGCCGTCAGCAGTCCCTCTATCGCCGAGTGAATATCCTCCGCCGTTTCGGGAATGGTCGCCGCACCGGACGCCAGATCGTCTCGAAGCGCGGCAAGTCCGGCGACAAGAATATCCGCCTCATCGGGCGCGATAATTCCCTGCCTTCCCAGCATCGTCGCATGGGCGATGCTTCCGGCAATATCCTCGCGCCAAAGTCGCCGGTCAAAACCGAGCGACTGATTGAACGCGAAAACAAGCGCGTCGGTTTCGCCCTCGAATCGTCCCCCCCAAAGGTTCGCCATAATGCGCCTATGCTACCACGGCAAGAAACAAACGGGAAGGAAACCGGCGTTCCCTTCCCGTTTGGGTTCTACCGGAGCGTTTTCAAAACCCGCGCCACTTCCGCGACGCGCTTGCCCTGAAACCGGGCTACTTCGAGCTCCTTATCTGACACCGGACGGTTGCCATTTAGCGAATACGTCGTCGCACCATATGGTGTACCGGCTTCAAACAGCACCGGGTCGGCATAACCCAGCGGCACAATAATCATGCCGAGATGCGCCAGAAAATTGTACATTGTGATGTTCGTGGACTCGTTCCCGCCGTGCAACGCACCGGTAGACGAGAACGTAGATCCGGCTTTGCCAACCATCTTGCCTTGAAACCACAGTCCGCCCATGCTATCCACATACGCCTTAAGTTCACTCGAAACATTGCCGAAGCGCGTCGGCGTTCCGAAAATCACGCCGTCCGCCCATTCGGCATCTTCCGTGGTCGGGGCTTCGTACAAGGCGTTCATCCGGTCGGCGTTCTCTATCCAGCCGTCGGATTTCGCCATGATGTCGCGGGAAACAATCTCGCGGGCGCGGCGAATCCGCACGCTTGCGCCTGCCGCTTCTGCCCCGGCTTGAATCTCTTTCGCCAACGCTTCGGTGTGTCCGTCGCGGGAATAGAACGCGATTAAAAGGTTGACCGGTGTTTGCATATCACTCATATTTCTGATGTCTTTCTATGTCCGCCAGACGACGGAAGAGGGAGTTAACGCGCCGAAATCGGTTCCGGCGCGTCGGATAAATCGGCACGTTTCCTGCCGAAAATAGCGTTATCCAGCGAATAGACGCCGGGTCCCGCGAAAAAGAGAAGCGTAGCGAAAACAAAATACGTCAACGCCGGTTCCTTGCTCGCTCCGCCCGCCGCGATGAACGGGTCCTTGCCGTGCGCGGTGAACGCCGCAACCAACATTGTCGCAATCACGCCGAGCGCGGCAAGCGGAGTCAGTAGACCGACGATAAAAGCCAGACCCCCGAAAAACTCGCTAAACGCGGCGAGAAACTGAAACACGCCGGGAACCGGTGCGTCCGGTCCCATCCAGTTGAACGGGTTTTGTATCTTGCCCCAGCCGTGCGCCATCAAAGCCGCTCCGACCAGAGCGCGCAGAATGAGCAAGCCCGTCGCGGCGCGTCCGCCGACGAAGTCGCCGTAAAAAAATCGCTTCAGCATAAGAAAAC
>JACMIU010000198.1 GCA_014380985.1 Armatimonadota bacterium
TCGCCGCGGCTTGCCCAGTCGGGAATCAGCGCGTGCGCGGGCATCACAAAATGCTGAAACACGAACTTTAGATCGGCAATTGTTTCGTCCGGTTCCAACTGCAGAAACGCTTTGACGCCCTTGCGAAAGAAATTGTAGTGCGCCGACTCGTCGCTCGACACCCAGCGAAGCGTTCGCGCTAACGCTTCGTCGCCCTCGGTTTCGACACGGCGGCGCAGGTTGGTGTAGTTCAAGCCGGTCGCCATTTCCTGAATCATCGTATAGATAATCATCTGGCGCGGCGTTTCAAATGGCAAATCCCATTCCGCGCCGAGGAGCGTTTTCTCAAACTCGCGCACTTGCTCTTCGGTGCGCTTGCCGGAGCGAATCATCCATTCCTCCAGCACCATCGAGTGCTTCGATTCCTCGTAGCCCCAGTTCGCTTGAAACATCGCCCGCCCCCGCGACTTTCGCACCAGTTCCATAATCTTATGTGTATAATCGGGCAGGAACATCTCCACGGCGGTAAACGATTCCACGATGGTAACGGTCATCTCGGAGCAGTTTTGCGTGGTTTTTTCCCACGGAATGTCGCGCTCCATGTGCCAGCGGCGTTTCGCTTCGGCGTTCGCAAAGTAGCGCAGGTAGTTCTCGTAGAACATATCCTCGATTTTCGCGGTCACGGAGCCGCGTGGGGGCGCGACCGCCCCGTCGTCGGTTTCCCCGGCGCGTCCTTCGGTCAGAATGCGGTTCACGGTGCGCTCTTCCAGCGGCGTCAGTTCGGTGGTAATATCGCGCATTTCGGGTACGGAATCAGTGCTCATTATAAGGTACTGTACCATGTTCGGCGCGGTATGATAAAGGGGGCGAAAGCCCTATTTTTCGCGTTTACGGTTAGAGGAAAAAATTATGGAACGCCACCCGACCCTGCTTGACCGCGCCACTTCCGTTCTCGTGGTCGTGGATATGCAAGACCCGTTTTTGAACGTGATGTATGCCCGCGAACCGCTCGTTGCGAACGTCGTGCTACTGTGCAAAGCCGCCGCACTGCTGGAAATCCCGGTTATTCTCACTACGCAAAACGCCGCCCGCATGGGATCGGTGACGCCGGTTGTCGCGCACGCCGCCCACGGCGTCGCGCTATCCGTGGTAGACAAGATGTGTTTTTCCTGCGCCCAATCCGAACCGTTCGCGCAAACGCTCACGGGTTTAGGGCGCAAGCAGGTGGTGATTTGCGGTGTCGAAACGCATATTTGCGTCTCGCAAACCGCGCACGATCTGCGCTACGCGGGCTATCAGGTTCACGTTTGCCCCGATGCGGTTTCGTCGCGCACGGTGGAAAAACACAAACTCGGTATGGAGCGAATCCGCGACGCCGGGATTCTGCCCTGCGCCGCCGAAGCGGTGGTATATGAGTGGCTCCGCGAAGCCGGAACGCCGGAGTTTCGAGAGCTACTCACGCTGGTGCGGTAGTTCGCAGTGCTGGTTTTGTGGTAAGGTAGGGAAAAAGTTCGCCTGATCCGAGTGGCAAACGCAGAAAGAACCTTCTATGACAAACGTTCGACAATTCGTCGCCGCGCTTGCCGCCGCCGTGCTACTTTTCTCCGGCGTCGGTGCGGCACACGCGCAAGGTGCAGGGACTAAGCCCGCGCCAGCCACGGGAGCCGCCGACCCGATGGCAAACGTCAAGGCTTCCTTTAAGGCACGATTCGGATTTACGGAAGCGCAAACTACGCAAGCCGTGAAAAAAATAATGGTCGTTGAAGAATCCTACCGAACAAAAATAGGGGCATTGCAGAAAAAGTACGGCGCAAACCCGACCGCAGAGCAGCGACAAAAGGCAACGAAGGAAGCCATGCCCTTGCTGATGGAAATGAGTGGCAAAGTCAAAGCGGCGATGCTGTCGGTTGCGACTCCGGCGCAACGCCCGAAAATCGAAGCGCAGTTTAAAGCCAACGAATCCCGCATGAAGAGTGCGGCGGCGGGCGGCAAGCCAAAAGGCTAAACCGCTTCCGCCTCTGCTTCCAGATAGCCCGCGAACGCTTCCACCACGATACCGGCGTGGCGGCGCAAGCGGGCTAAGTTGTCGGTGTCGTAATCGTCTAGGGTTCCGGCGATGCTGTAGTAATGCACGGCGTATTCGTCGAAGCCCAAATCGTTGTACAGATCGGCTAAAAAGCACAGGTACGCCGCGTTTTTCGGGGCGATTTTCACTGCTTGCCGGGTAGCGACCGCCGCGTCGCGGGTCATACCCGATTTGCGATACGCCGCGCCAAGCCGTACCCCGTAGTAAGCGTCATACGGCGCAAACATCGTAGCTTGTTGCAGTTCGCGTATCGCCTCCTCGTCGCGGTCAGCGCGGGCATACAGATCGCCGAGCCAGAAGTGGTAGAAGCCGTCCTGCGGTTTCAGGTGCGTGGTTTCTTCGAGTTCCGAAACCGCCGCCTCCAAGTCGCCCGCGCTCGCTAAGGCGTCGCCTAATTTATAGCGGTAGTAAGCGTTCTCCGGCGCGAACGTCACGGCTTTTCGGTATTCGGTAATCGCTTGCTGAAGCCGACCGTAGCGTTGGTACAGTTCGCCGAGCGAAAAATGCGGTTCGGCGCGGCGCGGCGACGCCTTGATGGCGCGGCGATACTGCCGGAACGCATTCAAGCCCTGCCCCGAATAGGCATACGCATCACCGAGGGTAGTGCGCCCGGTAACGGCTTGCTCGTTGTTCGACGACATACGCACGGCTTCGCGGTAATGGTGCAGTGCTTCCTGCATCTGCCCGCTTTCCATCTGCGTTGCCGCGAGTTCGGTACGCTCTTCCGCGCTCACCACGGTATCACGGCGCGACTTTTCCTCGGTATCGGCGTAGAGGGTTCCGTAACCGTCCTCGGTGCGTTCGGGGGCGTCCTCATCGTCGTACAGGTCGCTGTCCGCCGCTTCGTCTACCGCTTCCTCCGCTTCGTTTTCTTCCGTGCCATCGCTCGTTAAATCGTTATCCATAGCAAAAATCAGACTGCTTTCTGATCTTTATTATACCGCTACTTCGGGGCGAATGTTTTTAAAAGCAAAACATTCGCCCAAAAACAAACAACCGCGCCCGGAGAGGAGCGCGGTTGTTCCTTGCGTACAATCGATTAGTAGCTGTTGTTCGTGGGATCGGCGAACGGATCCCAAAACCGGACGTTCTCAGTCCATTTGGCTAAATTGTTCGCCTTAGTGATATATGTTCCGTCGTCGTTTACGTTGGCAACTTTTTTGTATTCGATTGCCTTTGCGTGACCATCCGCGAACGCAACGTTTACAAACCCGCTGTGGCGTTGCTTACCTAACTTTACGGCTTCTGCCGCGTTAGGTTCCTGATTTGCGCCATTGATCCATCTGAACTTGACCGAACCACCGATATTTTTCCAATAAGTCAAGCGGCTTGCACTTGTAGTATTCACTCCGTTTCGTATCATCAAATCCCCGGCGTGGTACATACCATAATAGCGACCCTCAATGATTAGGTATAGGTTGGCTGGCTCCTTCAAATCCGGGACGGCACGCCCTTGGTCCCCATTCGGGTTTGGTCCGACCCCCTCACTCGCTGGTCGCTCGGTAGGGAAGCAGTAACTGTTTAGCCCATAGGAGTTGGTTCCGCCGTAACCCCAGAATCGTGGTTCAGTTTGGCTGACATCGTCTTTGTCGTTGTAAACCCACGCATACGTATTCGATGGGCAACGCCAAATGCCTTCGTTCTTGACATAGGGATCGAGGAGTTGATTCCAAAATGTAATCGGCTCCGATTCCGTACCAACACCGTCTGAGTTTCCGGCAACAACGTTTGCCGGGTTTGGTCGCGGACTGGTAGCACTACCGACTCGGTACGGGAAATACGTTTCGTCGTAGTCTTGAACGTACATCATCAGTGCTGTACCCATCTGCTTCATGTTGGACAGGCAGGAGGTTTGCCGTGCTTTTTCGCGGGCTTGCGCGAATACGGGGAACAGAATCGCGGCGAGAATGGCGATAATCGCAATCACCACGAGCAACTCAATAAGCGTAAAGCCGTTACGCACGGCGGGGCGGTGGGATAGGTTGAACACGTTGACGGTTCCTTCTAAGGGTATGTCTTTCCGGTTGCCTCTCAAACTTTTCCGTATCGGCAAGCGGTGGTCAAGAACGTTCCAACGGTGTTTGTCGGTGGAAAACTTCGGGCGAAGTTTCTAAACGGAACCGACGCACCATCGAAAGACGGTCACGTTCAATGGGATTGCTTTTCGTTGACAGGGAACGCGAACCGCGTTATCTCGCCAACAATTGAATGATCTTAACATACCACGGCAAAAACGGCTTTATGTTAAGAAAAGATTAAGAAAGCCGTTTTATCGCAAATTATTTTCATAGCATCCTCGCTACACCAGTGCCTCTACCGCTGTTATCTTCGTCGTTCGCCCCGATTCTTTCGCCAGCAACTTGTTCAGCGCACTCAAATATGCCTTTGCCGCCGCCACGATAATATCCGTGTGCGCCGCGTGACCGGTAAAAATATCGTCCCCGGCGCGGATGCGAATCGTCATCGCCGCTTGCGCGTCCGTGCCTTCCGTGACCGATTGAAGCGCGATTTCGCTAAGTTCGTTCGACACCCCCACGATGCGGTTGATAGCGCGGTACAGTGCGTCCACAGGTCCGTTGCCGGTATCGGCGTCCATTCGCAGAACGTCATCGGCGACGTGCCGCAGTTTTACCGTCGCGGTCGGAATCGCGCCGTCGCCACACGTTACCTGTAGCGTCACCAACTCATACGTTTGCGCCCCCGGATGCCGCGCTTCGTCGGTCGCCAGTGCCTCCAAGTCTTCGTCGTAGACGACCTTTTTACGGTCGGCGACGCCTAAGAAGCGCAGGTAGATCCGCTCGAACGGCTCGTCCGAATCGAACGTATAACCGAGTTCGGTCAAACGGTGCTTGACCCCGGCGCGTCCCGAACGCGGCGACAGAATGATTTTCGATTCATGGATACCAACCGTGCGCGGATCCATTATCTCGTAGGTCGAACGCTCTTTCAGCACCCCGTCCTGATGAATCCCCGACGAATGCGCGAAGGCGTTCGCCCCGACAATCGCCTTGTTCGGTTGTACGAAAATCCCGGTCAGATTCGACACCAACCGCGACGATTTGTAGATTTCGGTGGTAACAATCCCCGTGGAAAGCCCGGCGAAAAAGTCTTTGCGCGTTTCGAGTGCCATCACCACTTCTTCGAGCGACGTGTTTCCGGCGCGTTCGCCGATGCCGTTGATCGTGCATTCAACCTGCCGCGCCCCGTTCTTGACCGCCGCCAGCGAGTTCGCCGTTGCCATTCCCAAATCGTTGTGGCAGTGAGCGGAAAGAATCGCCCGGTCGGTGTTCGGCACGTGTTCCAGAATCCCGCGAATGAGTGCGCCGTACTCGTCGGGCGTCGTGTAGCCGGTGGTGTCGGGAACATTGATCACCGTCGCCCCCGCGTTTATCACCGCCTCTATAACCCGGTACAGGTAATCGGGGTCGGCGCGTCCGGCGTCCTCGGTGAAATACTCGATGTCCTCGCAACCCAAGGATTTAGCGTGTTTGACCGCCGCGACGCCCATCTCTAACGCCTCGTCCGCGCTTTTCCGCAACTTGTGGCGCAAATGGTTTTCCGACACGCCCAAACCCGTGTGGATGCGCGGACGCTTTGCGCCCTTCAGCGCGTCCCACGCCACATCAATATCGCCGGGCTTCGCCCGCGTCAAGCCGCACACCGTCGCGTTCTGCACCAGTGCGGCAATGCGGCGCACCGCCTCGAAATCGCCCGGTGACGAGATAGGGAACCCGGCTTCGATAACATCCACGCCCAGACGTTCCAATTGCCGCGCAATCTCTAACTTTTCGTCAATATTGAGCGACGCCCCCGGCGA
>JACMIU010000199.1 GCA_014380985.1 Armatimonadota bacterium
ACCGAGTACGCCGCGCTGATGTTGACGTGCTTTGTGTTGCTCGCCCTCGGCACGGGGGCGACCGCCGTGGTGCTTCGCCCCTTGCGGCGCGAAGCGATCCTGACGGCGATCGCCGCCACCGCGCTTTTCCTGCTCGCCGTTTTTCCCACCGACCTCGCCGACCTGTCTGCCGACGCCGTGACGTGCGGCACACCGGGGCGCATCGAACCGTGTACGCTGGCGGGGCGGGTGCATAACCCGCTTTCGACGTTTGTTTTTCTGCCGGTAGTGCTGGTAGCGTCTTCGGTATGCGTTCGCAGTCGCCGCGAACCGCGCTGGCGTGCGCCCGCGTGGCTGGCTCTTTTTTGCGGCGGATTGTCGGTTTGCGCCATTATTTTCGCAGGCGTGTATCAGCGACAAACCGGGTGGCACGGTCGCCGATGGACGGGCTTGATGCAACGCAGTCTCGTATTCCCGGCTTTGCTGTGGACGGCGGGGCTTCTGGTCGTTGTGAAAAGCCGGAACGGGCAGGAAGTTAGGGTACTATAAAATATGGCTACCGTGAACAATTCCGACCGATTGGACGCCCTGCCCGCCCGTGCGACGGCAACGCTTCTCGCCAAACTCCATGAACTGCGCCAAAAAATTAAGCGCGGCGTTCCGGGCGTGAACGTACCGCATATGTCGCTATTCTTGCGAAGCGGGCGCGAGGTCGGCGGATGGCTACTCGACCTTGCCGACGACCGCGGCGAATCCTGCGTATTGCTTCGCGCCGGAACCCCGACCGACCGCGTTGTTTCCAGCGATATTTTCTATGTTGCCGTGCGCGATATTGAGGCGGTTCTTCTGCGCGACGTGGGCGCGTTTGTCGCTCCGCTTTCGTTTGGCGCGGTGGACGAAGCCGAACCGAACGTACCGGTTCCCACAAAAATGGAACTACGGCGCAAAGCGGCGACATCCGGCGAATCGCTCGCCGCGCTTTTGGGCAAGCCGCTTGCTGTTTCAGTGACGCTCGGTGAGGGCGAAATCAGCGACAATATCCTGTCACGTCTCGACCGCGCCCTGACCCTGCTCGGTACACTCCTGCGCGAACAAATCGCCGACGAGTTGGGGCGCGAGGCATTCGGCTCGGTGATGCAAATCGAACTGCTTCCCGCCCCCGACGGCTTGAACGTCTCCCTGAATGGCGGCACGATGCGCGTCGCCGTTCCCACCCGCTACAGTGAAGCCGAACTGAAAAGCGCGGTGCTGGCGGTGCTGTAGCAAAATAACCCCGACGCGAAGAAGCGTTGTCCGATACAATACAGACATGGCAATGCGTGGAATGAGCGGCGGACGTGGGGGCGCGAACAAAAACGGCAAAGAAGGCGGCGACGCTCCGAAAAAAGTCAACCCCGCTACGATGAAGCGGGTGTTTTCCATCTTCTCCGGGTACAAAGGGCTTCTCGCTGGTATCGTGGTGCTGGTGTTACTGTCGGCGGGCTTGGGCGTTCTACCGCCGTACCTGCTTCGGTTGCTGATTGACGACGGGCTTCTCGCCAAAGATTTCCCCGCCGTTCTCAATTATTCGGGCGGCACGGTATTGGCGCAACTCGGCTCAACCGTCTGCGGGCTTGGCTACGGCTACCTATCGGTGCTACTCGGTCAGCGGATTCTGCGCGACCTACGGCAACAACTGTTCAAGCACCTGCAAGGAATGCCGCTGTCGTTCTTTACGCAAACGCGCACCGGCGAAATCCAGTCGCGCCTCCTGAACGACGTTACCAATGTGCAGGGGGTGTTGTCCGACACCGTTGCCGGGATTCTTTCCAACACCGCCACCGTGCTATCGTCGCTAATCGCCATGCTCGCGTTCGACTGGCGTCTGACCGTGATGTCGGTCGGATTGCTTCCGCTGTTCGCGTTTGTGTCGGCGAAGATAGGGGCGTATGCCGGAACCATCCGCAAAGAAGGCGCGGTACTGAACGCCTCGCTTTCGGCGACGATGCAGGAAACGCTGTCGGTGTCGGGCGTTCTGCTCGTGAAAACGTCGGGACGGCAGGAGTTCACGCTCGATAAGTTCGCCGGTGATAACGAAAAGTTTACGCAAAATCAGGTCGCCGGACAAATGATTATGCGCGTGTTTTTCAACCTGATTCGCCTGACGTTCTCGCTAACGCCGGTCGTCGTCTATGCGCTGGCGGGCTACCTGATCCTGAAGCAGAACGACAACAACCTGACCATCGGAACCATCGTCGGATTCACCGCCTTGCAAGCCGCGCTGTTGTTCCCGCTCACGTCGCTACTGTCGGTGCAAGCCGAACTATTCTCGTCGCTCGGTTTGTTTGAACGCATTTTCGAGTATCTGGACATGAAACAGGCGATTGTGGACGCGCCCGACGCCGTGACGCTCGCGCCTTCCGACACTCGCGGCGCGGTACGCTTCGAGAACGTGACCTTCCGCTATGAGGAATCGCAGGAAACGCCGACGCTAACCGACGTGTCGTTCGACGCTCCCGCCGGGTCGTTCGTCGCGTTGGTCGGGGCATCCGGCGCGGGCAAAACCACGCTGACATACCTCGTGCCGCGCCTGTACGACGCCGAAGCCGGTTCGGTTTTCATTGACAACGTAGACGTGCGAAACATCAAACTGGATTCGCTCGGCAAGATTATCGGCGTAGTGACGCAGGAAACCTACCTCGTGCATGACACGATCCGCGAAAACCTGCGCTACGGTCGCCCCGACGCCACCGACGAACAACTTATCGAAGCGGCGCAAGCGGCCGCGATTCACGATCATATCGCGTCGCTCCCCGAAGGCTACGACACCGTGGTCGGCGAACGTGGCTACAAGTTATCGGGCGGCGAAAAACAGCGTATCGCCATCGCCCGCGCCCTGCTGAAAAACCCGCCGATTCTCATATTAGACGAAGCGACTTCCGCCTTAGACACGCGCTCCGAACGCCTGATCCAAGATGCCTTAGCGAAACTGTCGCGGGGGCGCACGACCTTCGCCATCGCGCACCGTTTGTCCACGATTTTGGCGGCGGACACTATTCTGGTGATGGACAAGGGGCGCGTCGTGGAGCAGGGGAAGCACGCCGAACTATTGGCGAAGAACGGCGTGTACGAGAAACTGTACGCGGCGCAGTTCCAAAGCGAAACAACAAGCACGGTAACTGACGGCGACGTTGCCGCCCCCGCCCGGTAGCGATATAATTCTCGGCAACCGTGTTGGCGAAGGATGCCGCCGGGAAAGGATTCGTGGATCATGAGAAAAACTGTCGCTTTTGCCGCTCTCTGCGTCACCGTTTGCGCCGCTTCGCCCGCGTTCGCGCAGGGCGTGAAACTCAAAACCACGCCGTTCCCCGACGGCACAGGCAGTATCGGAATCGCGCCCGGCTGGCATCTCGAAAGTGCCTACAACGGTGGCGTCGGTTGCTCGGAACCGGGCGGCGCGGTAGTGATTTTGAAACTGCCGTACACGATACTGCGCCCCGAAAGTAGTGTCGCGCAACTGCCCGCCTCGGCAACCGCACCGATGGCGCAAGCCGGGGATTTAATCGGTGCGCTTCGTTCCGTGCTGGAGAAAACCAACGGCAAACTCGGCACGGTGCGCGGCAGGAAACTCGGCAACCTGCCATCGGGCGCACCGACCTATCTCCTTCATTACCAGTTCAAGCAAAACGGCAGAGACTACACCGCTATCGGCTACTTCGCGCCCTTGGACTACGGAGCCGACCAACCGATGTGGCAACTCTATTCGTCGGCGGTCGCCGCGCCGACGCCGCAGTTCACGAAGCAACTTCCCGCGATGCTTGCTATGTGGAAATCATGGCGTCCCAACGGCAAAAAACCGAGGGAAGGCAGTGCCAGCGCGGTGTTCGACGAAATCCTCAAAAACCGAAAAGCGAGTTACGACGAGATTCAGAAAAAGTTCCGCGAGCAG
>JACMIU010000200.1 GCA_014380985.1 Armatimonadota bacterium
CGGCGTCAGTGCGGCAACGGTTTCCGCCGTGCCGATAACCGCCCGACCCAAGGGATGGTCGGGGTACAGCGTTTCGGCGAACAGGTCATGCACCAGATCGTCGGGAGCATCGTCGCGCTCCTTGATTTCCTCCAGCACCACCTTCTGCTCCCGCGCCATTTCTTCGGCATCGAAGCGAGAATGGCGGTACATATCGGAAAGCAGATCGAGGGCAAGCGGCACATCCTCGGAAAGCACGCGGGCGTAGTAGCAGGTGTACTCTTTGTCGGTGAAAGCGTTCAAATACCCGCCGACATTATCCATTTCGTCGGCAATATCTTTCGCCGTTGGACGACGCTCCGTACCTTTGAACAGCATATGTTCTAAAAAGTGCGCGATTCCCCGGTGCGCGGGTTCCTCGTCGCGGGAGCCGGTGGCGACCCAAATCCCGACGCTCGCGGACTGCACGGTATCCACGGTTTCGGTGACGACGCGAACGCCATTCGGCAAGGTGCTGGTTTGCACGGTTTCAACAGAGGGCAAATGTGTAGGCATAGAATCGTAGTATACCAGCGTTGCAAACAGGGCGGGTGCATGATACATTAACACCGCACCGGGGAGTGTAGTTCAGTGGTAGAACACCGGCCTCCAAAGCCGGGTGTCGTGGGTTCGAGTCCTGCCACTCCCGCTATCCGCTATCGTGCAAAAAGTCTCTGGCGACACCATCTGTGCCGGGGGCTTTTTTGTGCCGCACAATGCTGCGCGAATCGGGATACAATGGCGCGGCTTGCGAAGAAACGCGGGAAAATCGTTTCCCCCCTTCGTGCCGCGTTCGAGTTCAATAAATCAAAATGTTACAAGAACCTCCCAGTACCTGCGGTCGCCCCGTTTTCGGCGAAACCAGCAGGGCGGACGCACCCAAGCGGCGCGGGTTCGCGGCATCCTTCTTCGCGTAGGTTACGCGGGAAGCACAGCCCCGCTCCCCACCCCTAACGCGCCCTCCCCGCTTCCCGTTTCCTTTCGCGGCGACCGATAGCAGATTATCGCCACCGCTCGCCGCCCTAACCCGCGCCAAGCGGTCGTTTGCCGCGCCCGAAAGAAACGGTGTACCATGCTCCTCGAAGCCACTCTGCAGTTCGATACCGTCGCCTTAGCCGACCGTCTCCGTAGCGCGTTGAAAACGCCGCCGGGGGACGGGGGCGACCTTGCCATGACCGCCGCCCTGCGCGGTCAGCACCCTGCTGACATCGCCGAGGCGATGGAAACACTCGCCAAACCCGAAGCCGTTTTCGTCTTTAACTGGCTCGACAATGCCCGCGCCGCCGAAGTGTTGGACGAATTAGACACCGAACTGTCGCGCTACATCATTGATCATGCGCCGCCCGGTCGTATCGCCGAACTATTGGACACGCTTCCGATGGACGACGCCGCCGAGTTAATCGAGGACACACAGGCAAGCGACCCCGAACGCGCCGAAGAGTTGCTTACGGAACTGGCGCGGCGTTCGCCCGAAGATGCCGCCGAGGTGCGCGAACTGTTGTCGTACCCCGAAAAAACCGCCGGGCGATTGATGACCGATAAGTTTTTGCGCCTGTCGGGAACGCAAAGCGTCGAATCGGCGTTCGCCACGATTCGCGCCGCCCCGCCCGAAATCGAAACCCTGTCCGATTTGTACGTCACCGATGGCGGACGCGACGACTTCGAGAAGTTGGTCGGGGTGATCTCGCTCCGTGATCTGGTACGCGCCGCCCCCGCCGCCCGTATCGCGCAGGTGATGACGCCCGAACCGATTACGGTTAGCGTGGACACCGACCAAGAGATCGTCGCACAAACCATCGGCAAGTACGACTTTTCCGCGATTCCCGTCTTAGACAGAAACGGCTACTTGGTCGGAATCGTCACCGTGGACGACGTGGTGGACGTTTTAGTCGAGGAGCAAACCGAGGATGCCCTGAAGCAAGGCGGCGTCGGCACCGACGCCCTCAACCTGCCGTATTTCAGCGTTCCTATTTGGCGCGTGGTGCGCTCGCGGGTTCCGTGGCTCGCCATGCTCTTTGTCGCCTCGC
>JACMIU010000201.1 GCA_014380985.1 Armatimonadota bacterium
AAGGATTTCGCCGTGCTGTACCGCACCAACGCGTATTCTCGTGGCATTGAGGACGCGTTAATCGCGGCGGGTGTGCCATACCAGATTACCGGCGGAACCGGCTTCTACAACCGCAAAGAGGTCAAAGACCTGCTGGCGTACCTGCAACTCTCGGTTGACCCGCACTGCGCGGCGGGCGACGCGGCGGCGAAGCGCGTTCTCAACATCGCATCGAAAAAGTTAGGCACTCCAACGCGGTTTTTGGGCGCGGGCTTTGTGCGCGTCGTGGAGGAATCAGCGGAAAAGCACGGTTGCTCCTTCTACGAAGCGTTGCGGCGCGGTTCGTACAAAACCACACAGGATGTCGCTGTGAAAGACTTCCGCGACCAGATCAAGGAGATTCACGCGGCGGGCGACTCGGCGGCGGCGCGGCTCACGGCGGCGCGGCAATCCGGCTACGACGACTACATCTTAGCCGAAGAGGGCGAAAAAGAGGACGACGGCGAAGGCTCCTCGCGCCTTGAAAACTTGGACGAATTAGTGGCGTCGTCGGCGCGGTTCCATGCCCCCGAAGCGATGCTGACGTTTGTCGCCGGACAAATCCGTAAAGCGAACGAGTCGTCGCGCAGTCTTGACGCGGTGAATATCATGACGATCCACCGGTCGAAAGGCTTGGAGTGGAACACGGTTTTCGTGATCGGATTCGCCATGAACCTGCTCCCGCACCACCGTTGTCTGCGCTACGTGGACGGCGAACTGATGGCATCGTCCCTTGAAGAAGAGCGACGCCTCGCCTATGTCGCCATCACGAGGGCGAAAGACCGCTTCGCCCTGTCGTGGCCCCAGTATCACAACGGCAAGGCACTCGGTCCGTCGCCGTTCCTCAATGAAATGCCGACGCTCGCGGAGCAGGTCAATCAAGCGATTGCCGCCCTGCCCCCCGAAGACGCGCTCACCGACGCCGAACTGTATGGCGACGATGCGGACGAAGAATAGTATTACGGCTTGATTGTGGTGTGCAGAGTTTCGTGTGGAACTTTTTTCATGAGGTCCTTGTTGTTGGCACTGGGTGGCAACAATGAAGAGCCTGTTTAACGCAATTCGGTGGGTGGATCCCCTTTACAATGCCCTATTCCGGTATTGGGAGGGCGACCGCTCACAACGCTGGCAGGCAAACCTTCTGGTATTCGTTTTCATCGCGGCACTAACGACGATAGAACTTGCCCGCCGGGCTCTGCTTCCCGCGAGTTTCCACCTGCCAACGAATCACTTTCACGCAGTCAAACTGGTTTTTGAATTGCTTCTGATCATTGAGGTCATGGGACTGGTTTTTAACTTAGCCGGTTCGGTGGCCAACTCCATGGGCAAGCAGTTTGAGATTTACTCGCTGATTCTTTTGCGGCAGTCGTTCAAGGAGTTTGTCAATTTTGCCGAGCCTATCGAGTGGGTACACGTCAACGATTCGGTGGCGATTATTTTGTCGGACACTCTCGGTGCGTTGCTACTATTTGGTTTGGTCGGTGTTTTCTACCGTCTGCAAAAACATCGGCGCATCACGCAAGATGCTACGGAACTGGTGAACTTCGTTTCCGCCAAAAAACTGATTGCCCTGCTTTTGCTGACGACGTTTCTGTGCGTGGGCATAAACGACGCGCTCTTATGGGCGTCGAAGCGCGATACGTACAACTTTTTCGATGTGTTTTACACTATTTTGGTATTCAGCGATATTTTGCTGGTTCTGATTTCCTTGCGCTACAATTCGACATACAGCATTGTTTTCCGCAATTCAGGATTCGCCGTTGCCACGATTTTGTTGCGCCTTGCCATTACCGCCCCCCCTTTTATAAATGTTAGTCTTGGCGTGGCGGCAATCGGCTTGAGCATCGGGCTAACCCTTGTTTACAATAATTTCCTGCTCTATCCGCCGCCTGCCGAAGAAACGCTACCCATGGCTGAGGAGGCGGACTGAGGCTCCGTACCGCGACGTGGACGCGGTGCGCGGGCGAAAGTTCATCGGTAGATGAATCCCGGCATGGC
>JACMIU010000202.1 GCA_014380985.1 Armatimonadota bacterium
GTTCGCGCCGGGATAGGCGGAGCGGAACGCCACACGCGGACGCAAATCGTCGTCGCTAACGATAAACTTGTTGTCGTCTACGTTAATCGTCACCAGTTTGCCGATATTTTCCTCGGTTTCCACGGCGTCGCGGATGCCGTTGTTGTACAGTTCCTGCCCGCGCTTGAGTAGTTCGTCACCGGATAGCATTTTGTGTGTTTCCTTCGTTATCGGTTTTGCTACCGATATTATATCGTGCCGCTCTATCACGGGCGCGACGAGTTGTAAAGGCAGGTTCCCAGCAATCCGAGAAACGAGATGACCCCGACGAAAAGCCAACCGAGAAGAAGATTACCCATGAACACAATCGCCCTGTAGCGGATTTTTGGCACACGCCGAACCAGCCAAACCATCGTGCCAAACCAGAGCAGGATCGTTCCCCAGAAGGTAATCACCAATCCGTTGTAGGAACCCGCACCACCGGAGGCGTTCCAGTTCACCTGCGATGTTAGTACGCCCAGCGTCACCAAGAATAGCAGTATCAGAGCGGGTGGCAACAAGATTCCTCCGGCAATTCCTACCGCAACATCGCCGCCATGCGATTTTGTCAGGTAGGGCGGTGCGGCGTCCGGTGCGCCCGCGACGCGTTTCCCCCCGTCCAGCACGGGGAGCGGAACCACGCCCGCGCCGCAGTTCGCGCACAGTTTCGCCCCGTCCGGCACGACGTTGCGGCAGTTCGGGCAGATGGTCGGGGCTTCGTTGTCGGGGGGCATCGGCATGGTAGGTTTGCTCACGTTCGTTGTAACGCGCTTATCCGTTAACAATGCAGGTTGCAAACAAGCCGAGGAGCGCGAGAGCCGCCAACCAGAGCCAGCCGACCAGCATCTTATGAAAAACGATTACTAAAGGTATACGGCTCCTCTTTATGGACTTCGCAAGCGAGATCATAATGGAGAACCAAGCCAGCAACGCACAAAGAACAATATACAAACTCTCGACCAATCCTCCGGGCGAACCGGCGAGTAGCCGGAGAACGTAGTACCAAAAAGCGGCGAGGAGCAGCGGAAAAATCAGTCCGGCGAAAACGCCCAGCGCGATGTCGCCGGTGCGCGACTGCGTCTCGTAGATGGGAGCATCAGTATCGGGGGGAGCAAGGCTTGTGCCACAGTAAGAGCAAAGCCGCGCCCCATCCGGCACGGTTTCGTGGCAGTTCGGGCATTCGGTCGGCGTGTCGTCGGGAGTAGGCATGGCTTGCCTGTTCCTACGCAGGGCGGATGCTGAAGCGTTCCAGCATCTCCTCCACGAGGCAACGGAACTTCGTCGCCGGATGGCATGGGGGTATCTCCCTTCGCATTTCTGCCACGGGTACTATTTAGAAGTTTGGAGGATTAGTGATTAATGAAATTACCAGCCAGACCAACGCCGCAATAGCAAGAGCAAACCAGCACCACATTGTTTTCTGCATAGCATCTCCGGCTATGTGTTTTCTGCTTTTTATTCGTTTGGCAATCCAAAAGGGTAATGCTATCGGAGAAATAAACGCAAAAAATATTGCCGCGAACTGATAGTTATCGGCATGTTGCCAGAAAGGATACTGCAAAATACCGAAACTAAGTAGAGCAAATGCCAACGGACAAAAAACACCAAATGCTATGCCGAGCATTATGTCTCCCCGTTTAGAACTCGTCCAGTATGACGACGGATCGCGCTTCGTTTTACCAACGAGGTGCGGAAGTGGAGGGACGTTTGCGCCGCAGTAGGGGCAGAGCCGCACCCCTTCCGGCACGGCTTCTTGGCAGTTTGGGCAGGCGATTGGCGGCATATCTTCGGGCATTTGCGTAGCGGTTCCGGTACGCCATTGTACCGCGCCTTGCCCCCTATCTCTTGCGCGAAGCCACCGACTTTGCTCCCGCACCCGGTTTGTATGCCACCGCGTCCGACGCCGACACGCCCGCATACGATTTGGCGAACACCGTGTTCCAGTTGTACGGCAGTTTTTCCGGCGCGGGTCCCGTTCCGCCGTTCCAGAAGTATTCCGCCGCTAAGACGAACGCCGTGAATTGCGGACGCCAATCGGCGTTGGACAGTTGCGACTCTTTCGACTCGTAGCCCGCCCACGTGGACTGAATCGCGCCGATTCCGCCTATTTCTACCATCTTCTTGCTAAAGCCGGGGATATTGCCGGGACGGTTCCACGTGGTCGCAATCAGGTTTTTGAAGCCCTCTTTTTTGTACAAGTCCATCGAGGGGTACACGTCGCGCTCGCCGTACTGCCAGTTAGCAAGGTAAATATCGCGGGGCAATCCGTCGCGCACGGCTTTCGCCTCGGCGGGGGTTCGCGCCGTGCCAAAGTCAGGCGACACTTCTTTCGGGAATAGCCCCATGTCCGCCCAGATATAAATCGGCTTGCCGCGCTTGGCGAACAGCGTTTTGTAATGCTTCACCGCGCCGACGTATAACTGCGGAAACGTCTTACCCTTCGAGCGATACGGCATCCGCCCGCGCATATGCACTTCGTCCAAACCGACATGGAACGCGGGCGCATGAAACAAATCGTCCGCCTCGGTGATAAAGCCTTCGACATACTTCACCGCGGCGGGGTCGGAAAAGTTGACCGCATACGGCTTGTCGGGGTCTTCGGCGTACTTCTTGTTGTCCGCCTTATTAAACAGCCATTCCATGTGACCGTAGCCCTGCACCAGCGGGTACATCGTGATGCCGTGCGCTTTGGCGTAGGCGATTTGCGTCTTGAGGTCGGCTTTGTTTCCCGCCCAAGCCGGAGCGACTTCGGGGTCGTGGTTCCAGCGCACCTGCTCTGCCTGAATAAACAGCGCGTTCATTTTGTACCGGGCGAAAACGCGGTCAATCAGTTTCTTTTGAAACGGCAGGGCGTCTTTACCGTAGAACAGGTGGACGCCGCGCAGTTTCAGCGACGGGTAATCCACGATTCGCGCCGGATGAACGATGGTTTTGCCCGCCCCGTTTTTGTCGAATAGTTGCACCAGCGTTTGCGCCGCCCAGTACGACCCGGCGGAATCGCGCCCGGCAAGGGCGACGCGGCTCGCGGTGGCGTTAATCGTGTAGCCTTCGGGGTTCGGGGGCGGGGGCGCGGCGGTTTTGTCGCCAATCACAATGCCGCTTTTCTGCGCGGCTAATGCGGCACGCGGCACAGTCACCGTGGTCGCGGTGCGCCCGTAATACACTTTGAGTTCGTTTTTGAGCAGGAATGCGGCACGTTTTTCGCCCACGGTCGCGTCTTTTGCAATCACGATACGCGGCGACGCCGGAAGCACATAGGACGCGCCTTCGGTCGCGGTGATTTTCTTCGGGCGCGGAATCAGTAGCGGCGGCGCGGCGTGAACCGGTGCGGAAACGGACAAAGACCATGTGGCGGCGAATAGGGCGAGCGGCGTGATCAGAGCGGAAGTTTTTCGTGGAAACATCGGTATATACCAATCCTTAGAGTTATGTTTTGTTATAGCAGTAATCGTGCCGTTTCACAACACGGTCGCCGCATCGGGTACACTTCCCGCATGGAACCTACCGAACCCGGCGAGCCGGTCGAACCCGGCGAACTGCCCGATGCCCTGCGCGGCGTGTCGGTTGAATCTCTGCTGACGTATCGCAAAATGGCGATGGCGACCGTTGCCGTGTACCTCGCCCTGCCCGATTCTTACGCCGACGCGATTTTATCGGACGCGATGGACGAATACCACGCGGGCGCGTTCAACGACCGCGAGATGCAAAAGCGCGACGATTTCGGGGCGTACCAGCGGGTATTGTCGCGGGAAGCCATCGTGCGCTATGCCGGAACCGCCGCCGAAGGGCTTGCCGCCCCGCCCGATTCGCCGCTCGCGCAAAAGCGCGTGATGGGCGAAACCGGCGGCTTAGGCATGACCGACGACATCAACGTCATTTTGCGCGTTCACGAACTGTGGGCAAACCTCGAAGCACCGGGCGGCGACGGCGCGTTCGGCGACGCCGTGGACGCAATTCTGGGATTCGTCAAGCGGCACACCTGCAACTACTACAATGCGTGTGCGTTCCATCTCGTGCGCGAAAAACTGCTTCCGGTAATCTTGGACGCGGCGGAAATCGCCGTCAAAGGCGACCCGGTAACGGCGGTACAACTGATTCGTATGCTGGATGCGCGGGGGCTACTCCCATAATCAACGATTCTTTCACCCGTGCGTACCCGCCGACCGTGCCGGAAACGGGAAAGCCCGCCCGATTCCTGCCGTTCGCCCAAGGGCGCGATTTGGCTATCGGCGATGGCACGCTACTTTCCGGCGCGGTCGGCGACGCCCTGCTGTTCGCCGATGCCACGACGGAAGCCCTGTACCTCGGCGATTTGAACGGCGCGGCGTGTCTCGCCTATGTCGCCGATGAAACCGCCGTTGCCGAAAGCGACACGTCCGCTACGGGATTGCGGAACCTGTTTGATGTGCTTCCCCCCGACGAGTACGCCGTCGCCGGGCTTGCCGCGCACCTTCTCCACTGGCAAACGATTTCGCGCTTTTGCCCCAAATGTGGCGGCGCGACACAGCCGACCGCGAACGCTTGGGCAAAAACCTGCACGGTTTGCGGCTACGCGCCGTACCCGGTGGTGTCGCCCGCCGTGCTGATGCTGATTCACGATGGCGGTAGCCGCGTTTTATTGTCGCACAAAGCCGGTTGGGGCGACCGGTGGAGCATTTTAGCCGGGTTCGTCGAGCCGGGCGAAACGATGGAAGAATGCGTCGAGCGCGAAACCCGCGAAGAAGTCGGCTTGAGCGTTACCGAAATTGTCTATCGGGGAAGCCAGCCGTGGGCGTTCCCGCACCAACTGATGATCGGGTTCACGGCGCGGGCGACCGACCCGGACGCCCCCCTGACGATTGACGAAACCGAACTCGACGGCGCGAAATGGTTTGACGCGAACGCCCTGCCGAACCTGCCCGGCAAACTGTCGCTGTCGCGCCAACTCTTAGACGAATGGCTACGGAAAATCGCCGAAAAATAGTTTTTCTTTGCCCTTGACCCTCCCCCCACCGGAGGCTTTATAATGCGCTATGTTTCGTATCGGCGACTTCGCCCGCCTCGGTCAAACGTCGGTGAAAACCCTGCATCACTACGACGAGATCGGTTTGCTTCGTCCCTGCCATGTGGACGCGCAAACCGGCTACCGGTACTACGCGCCGACGCAACTGTTCCGCCTCGCCCGCATCCTAACGCTCAAGGATTTGGGGTTTGCGTTGGATCAAATCGAGCCGCTCTTGCAGTCCGACCTGCCTCCGGCACAAATCGCCGCGCTTCTTCGCGCCAAACAAACCGAACTTGCCACACGCATCGAAGCCGACACGGAACGATTCCGCCGCGTGACCGAACGACTGCGACGCCTTGATAGCGGCGATGCTTCGCGCTACGAACCGGTTATCAAAACCGTTGCCGCCCTGCACGTCGCGGCAGTCCGCCGTAGCCTCGCGCCGGATATCGACATGGCGGCGGTGGGGGCGGTTATCGGCGCGGCATTCGGAGCGTTATATCAAATACTCGCTACCCATCGCGTCCGTCCCGTCGGGGCAAGCATCATCTACTGGAACGATCTGCACAAAGGCGACGAAGGCGGCGAAATCCTGTGCGCGGTTCCGGTCGCGGGCGTGGTTCTCCCGGACGCGGATGTTTTCGCGCATACGCTTCCCGCCGCCCCACTGATGGAGTGCGTATCGTATCACGGGGCATTGCTCGGCGTGGAGGAAGCGTTTTTGGCACTGATCGCATGGATTGATGGCAACGGCTACCGGATTACCGGGGCGCGGCGCGACGTGGTTTTGCACTACGCCGGAAGCCCCGACGCCGATACATCCGTGACCGAAGCACAGTTTCCCATTACCCGCGACCCGCTTCCCCCAAGCGGCGTCGCCCCGGAAGGTTCGGAAAGAAAGGATTGATTTTATGTCTCCCCTCGGCTTGTTTCACACCGCGCTTGGCGTCGCGGCACTGGTATTAGGCGCGGTGGTTCTCGCCCGTCCCAAAGGAACGCGCACCCACCGCATCTACGGTTACTCTTACGTGGTTTGTATGCTTCTGCTCAATGCCACCGCGTTCGGCATTTACCGCTTGATGGGCGGGTTCGGGCCGTTTCACGTGATGGCGTTAATCAGCCTCGCCGGTTTGGTGTCGGGCATTTTGCCGGTTCTTAAAAAGCCGGTGTCGGACGGCGCGATGGTCGGGCATTTGATGGGTATCGGTTGGTCGTATATCGGGCTTTGCGCGGCAACCGCGGCGGAAATTGCGGTGCGCGTTCCCGCGCTTCGGGGGTCTACGGGCGGCTTCGTGTTCGGCGTCATGGCGTCTACCGGGGTTGTCGTGATGATCGGCAGCATCGCGCTTCGCCGCTACAGAGGGCGGCTAATGGCGCAAATGGCGAAGCCCGCGCTACCGATGGTGACAACCGCGACGCTTCCGTAGCATGCGGCAGTATGCCTCTCCACTATTGGCGCGGTTGGATTGTCGCCGCGCCGTCCGCGTTGGTCGGGAGCAACAGTAGCAACGGTTGATGTAGCGGCGAAAAAAGTTGGCGCGAACGGCTTGACACGCCCCCCGGTTTGTGCCACACTATAAGCGTCCGGTCGTAGTATTGACCAAACCCATCCGGCGACCGGCAACAGAAAATAGGGAGTTCTTCTATGTTTCTCGTTAATCGTTTTCGCACCCGACGTTCCGGTATGCCCCGGTACGCAGTCAACGTTGCCTCGTGCGTGTGCGCCACGCTTGCGGCAGTATTCTTGCGCTCCGCTCCCGCAACCGCGCAAGTCACGGTGTTCGCAGGAAATTTGTCGGGCTTCAATGCCGCCGCCGGTAATCCACCGGTAGCCATTGATTTCGATGCGATTCCCGCCGGAACCGACATCACCGGATTAACCGTCGCGGGGGTCGTTCTTAGCACCACGGGCGCACCGCTCATTGTCGTGGACGGCAATGCGACGACGACGCCCACCGGCTTTTCCGGCGTCATTGATGCCAGCACGAACCGCCTTTTTCCGACAACGGGAGCCAATGTTCTGTCGCCCGGTGGTTCAATACTCGCCCCCGGTTCCAACCCCGCCGTGGAGGACGATGACCTGACCATTACCTTCGACTCCGCCGTGTCCGCGTTCGGTTTCGATCACCTTTCGCAAAGTCGGGACGGCTTCTCGTTTACCACGATTACTGTACTGGACGCGGGCGATGTCACTCTTTTTTCCGGCGCGATTCCCATCGGTGGACCGGGCGGCGGTGCGCCGGGTGGGGCCGATTTCTGGGGCATCACCTCGCTAACCGCCAACATTAAAACGGTGCGTATCAACGAGCAGGATGGCGACTCCGCCTTCCCCGACGCCAACATCGGGTACGACACTCTGCGTTTCGTTTCTGCGCCTGCCGTTGTGCCGGAGGCGGGAACGCTCGCACTTCTCGGTTGCGCCCTTGCACCGGTGGCGTTTGGTGTCGTGCGGCGTCGCGGGCAAAAATAGCGGCGAAGTTGTTACCATACCGTTGTCGCTAAAAAACGCCGCCGTCTCCCGCGAGACGGCGGCGTTTTGTCGTAGCCCCCACGCGAAAAGGCGTTCGGTTCCGAAAAACCGGCGAAGCGCGGTACACTAACGCCAACATGAGTAACGCACAGATTGTCACGGCACTAATCGCGGCGGAAGCGGCTTCGGCACAAGCGGCGACGCAGATTCACGCGGGGTTCGTTGCCCTGCCCGACCGCGTGTACGGCGTGACCGACGCCGGGGCGTTCGCCTTACTTCCCGCAAGCGACGGCGAAACATGGAACGGTGCGGGTATCACCGTGCGACTTTTGCACGACGAACGCGGCGGTTTAACGGTGCGCGTGTCCGCCCCCGGCGAACCCCTGCACCGCGTCCGGCTACATTTCGCCGTGCGCTTGCCGGAAAACACGCAGTTTTTAGGCGACGCAATGGAGCGCGGCTACGGCGATTTCGAGTGGCGCGGCTTTGTGCCGGAGCGGCGGTTGTCGTGGTACTTCGCGGCGTGGGACAAGGGCAGCGCGTCCGGCTTTGGCTTGGGGGTCGAAACCGGCGCGGCAAGTTTCGCGCACTTTAGCGTAGACCAGAGCGGCTACACGCTCACACTCGACACGCAAAACGGCGGAACCGGCGTCCGCTTAGGCGAGCGCGAACTGCTCGCCGCCACCGTGCGCGGCGTGGAATGCCCCCCGGCGGCGGGCGGGTCGGCGTTCGCATTGGTGCAAGCGTTGTGCAAAGCGTTGTGCCGGTCGCCGCGGCTTCCCGGCTTCCCCGTCTACGGTGGCAACAACTGGTACTACGCCTACGGCAAATCGTCGCACGAACAGATTCTGCGCGACGCCGCGCTGATGGCGTCCCTTGCCCCGCAAGGCACGGATAACGCACCGTTTATGGTGATTGACGACGGCTGGCAACCGCGTGCCGAATCCGGCGTGTGTACCGGCGCACCGCACACGCACGGCAACTCGCGCTTTCCCGATATGCCGGGACTCGCACAGGCGATGCGACAAGCCGGGACGCGCCCCGGTATCTGGATTCGCCCGCTCGGAGCCGCGCCGGAAACACCGGAAAACCTACTTCTGCCCGCGTCGCGCATGAGCGATTCCGGCGCGGTGGAGACGCTCGACCCATCGCTTGCCGAGAACTTAGCCACGGTTGCCACCGACATCAAGCGTCTCACCGGCGAATGGGGCTACGAGTTGGTCAAGCACGACTTCACCACGTTCGATATTTTCGGACGCTGGGGCTTTGCGATGACGGAGGGCTACACGAAGCCCGGCTGGCATTTCAACGACAACACGCGCACGACCGCCGAAATCGTCACCGATTTGTACCGCACGATTCGTAGCGCGGCGGGAAACGCATTGCTTATCGGTTGCAACACGGTGGGGCATCTGGGCGCGGGGCTGTTTGAGATTCAGCGCACCGGCGACGATACTTCCGGGCGCGAATGGGAGCGAACGCGAAAAATGGGCGTCAACACGCTGGCGTTCCGAATGCCGCAACACGACGCCTTTTTCGCAGTGGATGCGGATTGTGTTGGGATCATGCGTGGCGAACCGGTCGGTTGGTCATTAAACCGGCAATGGCTTGACCTACTCGCCCGGTCGGGAACGCCGCTTTTCGTTTCGGTTGACCCCGACGCCGTGACCGGCAACATTCGCGCCGCACTCACCGAAGCGTTCGCGCTGGCGTCGGTCGCGCAACCGGTCGCCGAACCCCTCGACTGGATGCAGACCACCTGCCCCCGCGAATGGAATACTGGCGGCGAAGAACGGGTATACGATTGGTACGATCCCACGCCGCAAAAGGAGTAAAACTACCATGATAGCCGCCTATCCTGAACTGCTTCCCGAAACCACCGGCTTGCCGTCCCCCGTGGGCGTCGAACTGCAGAGCGGCACAAAGCCGCAACTGCGTTTCGAGCGCGATGTTCGCACCGATGTTGCCGACGACCGCTGGACAACCGACCTCGCCGATGTAGCGCGGGAGCCGGATACGCTTCGCCGGGCGCGTGCCGAGCCGGTTTACACGGTGTACCGGCGCGTACTGCCGGGCGGCGGCGTTTCGCGGGAAATCGAGCGGCACGGCTTGACATACAACTTGCTCGTCATGCGCGGCGGAACCCTGCCCGGCGCGACCGAATACGTTCGCAACCGGGGACACGCCAACTCGGTCGCACCGGGAACCAGTCTGCCGTATCCCGAAATCCACGAACTACTGACCGGCGAAGCGTGGCTGTATCTTCAGCACGGCACGACCGACACGCCAACGGACACCGTGGTCATCCCGCTTCGCGCCGGACAAAAGGCGATTATCGCGCCGGGCTTTGCGTCGCTTATCGTCAATGTCGGCGATAAACCGCTGGTGGTCGGAACATGGCGCATGAACGACTGCGAAACCCGGCACGACGAGCTGGAAGCCCTCGGCGGCATGGCGCATTTCGTGCTGAAAGGCGGGGACGGTAAGCCGTTTTGCGAGGCGAACGAGCGATACAAAACGGTTCCCGTGCCGCGCACCGCCCTCCCGCACGTCTTGCCCGATTTCGGCTTAAGCGAAGGCGAACCGCTTTTATCGGCGTTCCATCGGTCGCCGGAATCGCTCCGGTGTCTGCTCCGCCCGCAGGATTTCGCCGACACGTGGAAAACGTTGTACGATTGAATCGTGGTAAGCGGGGCTACGGTAGCGCGGCGAGCATTTGCTTCACGGCGTCGTTGTCTTCGTCGGCTTTGAGCAATTCGTCCAGTGCCGAACGCGCTCTATCGGGATACCCAATCAGGGCGTTATAAGCCGCGACAGCAATAGCAAGCGCGATCTTGTCGTCGCGCTCGAACCCCTCATCCTTCTCTTGAAGTTTATCAATCTGGTCGCTGATTTTTGCCCACTCCTCGTTCGAGGTATCGTCTTTGGTGGCTTTCAGGCGAACGGTTAGGAGTGAAATGGCATCAACAACTGGGGCGTCGCTTGCTTCGGCGAGTTCGGCTAAAATACGCTCCGCTCCGGCGTAGTCTTTTAGTTTTCCTTTGAGGCTGGCGAGAGAGCGACGGAAGAACGGTTTGGCGTTCGCGGTTGCCGCTTGGGGGTCTTCCAAAAAACGCTCGGCGGCGGCGAACTTTTCTTTTTTGCCCAACGCTATCATATGAAACGCCCGCAACGGCTCACGGATCGGTGTCAGTTTCAGACCGGCTTCCGAAGTCGCCAACATTTCATCCCACTTTTCCGTGAACATATAAGCAAGACAACGCAACTCATAGACACGCAGACGCGATTCGACCGGCGGTTTCGTTGTTTTGCGCTCCCATGCATCGAGCGACTGGGATAATTCTTTTGCCTGTGCCTGCATATCGCTTCCTATGCCCTGCAGAAACATCCGCGCACCGAACATATAGGGGTCATTTGAATAGCAAGCAAATGCCGTGGTCAGATCACGGCGCGATTCGCCGCTAAACATGGCTTTTTGCGTCCGCGTTTGATATTCGGTTGAGGCTACCGGATCTTTCGCGGCAAGGAGGTCACGCATTGTGTCCATCGTTGCGCGAGACACGGAGCGGGCGAGATACAATCCGGGATCGCGCTTTGCGGGGTCGGCGACGCTTTTTTCGTGCAGGGCGACGGCTTTATCGCGTGCCTCGGCGATTCGGGTGATAATCTGTAGCGCGGTTGCCGCCGCTTCGGGCGCGGGTTTTGTAGCAAGCCAGTTCCCAACAGCATCGGCGTCAAAACTCGACAGCCCCATCGCGCTGAGAAGTTTGTTATCTTGTAGTAGCGACGCCTCGGCATCCCACGCTTCCCAAAGGTCGGGGGCAAGTTTATGCGCCGACGCGACCAACTCGGTTGCGGCGTCATACTCCTTCTGTTCGATGCAAAACGCGGCGGCGAGGGCGAGATACCGGGCTTGCTCTCGTCCCGGCTTTGCCGTTTTTGCCAGCGCAAGGGCGAGTTTCTCGCCTTTGTCGTAGGTCGCGTCGGCTTTTTTGTCTTCCAGTACGCTCTGCAAATCGCCGACCTTTCGGAGGTACGCCAACCCCTCTGCATCATTTGTGGGTTTCCCGTAGCGAAGCAGAAAGGCAAGTCGCCCCTGCAACATCTGTGTTTCCGGTTGGTTGCTGAACACAACGAGAACGCCTTTTTTACGGGAAAACGAGAAGTTCGCGCCGAACGATCCGCGAGGCATCGGCATGGCGGCGCGAAACTTATCCTTTTGCTCGCCCGTCATTTCGGCATGGGCGGGCGGCACGGCGACGCCGACCGTGGCGAGCAGAAGCAGTGCGGCAAGGAGCGAACGGCGCGACGTGTATATCATGCACTCGTTTTCGCTATCGGTTCTTCCTTTTCCTGCGTATCCGTGCGAAAAACGCGAAGCCGTTTTGCGAGGCTAATGAGGGATACAAACGGTTCCTGTGCCATGCACCGCCGCGCCGCAAGATTTCGCCGACACGTGGAAACGCTGTATAATGAACGGTAGCACAAAGGGAAACGCGATGATAACGATTCAACTGGAAAACGAACTACAACCGGGAGCCGAGGCGACGCTTCACCTGCCCGGCTTGACACAAATCGAGTTTTACGAGTTTTGCCGACGGAACCCCCTGCTTCACGCCGAGCGGAACGCAAACGGAGAAATAACGCTGATGATGCCCGGTGACACATATGGCGGTTCGCGCAACAGCGAACTGGTGACTGATATTGCGGTTTGGAACCGAAAACTGCCGACACCGGGACTGGTTCCCGATTCGTCGTCGGGCTACACGTTGCCGAGCGGCGTGGAGCGGTCGCCGGATGCGTCGTGGCTACCACGTTCGCAGTGGGACGCGATTCCGATAGTACAACGTCATCCGTTCGCGCATACGGTTCCTCCGTTTGTGGTCGAGTTGATGTCTCCTTCGGATAGACTTAAAAAGGCGCAGGACAAAATGGAGGAGTACATGGCGAACGGTGTTGCGCTCGGCTGGCTTTTAGACCGCGCCAACCGGACGGTGTATGTGTACCGTCCCGGTCAAACGGTGCAAACGCTCACCGACCCACCCACACTTTCGGGCGACCCGGAACTGCCGGGGCTGATAGTGGATATTGCACGGATTTTCGCCCCCGAATCGTAGCCGAACGGGGCTACGGCTTGTCTTGCGAAAGCCGGATGTCAGCGACTTCGATAGTTCCCGGCGCAAACCCAAAGTGGAACGCTATCTGCGATTCGTTCGCGTTGTAGACACGAGTGGTCTGAAACGGCAGATCGAACCGTTTCCATTCCGGCGTCGTCTCGATGGTTTGCGACAGCGACTTTTCGTAGGGCGATTTCGTCTCTTCATGGTGCGCCGCGAAACTGCCCGCCTTTACCGACCGCGCCCAAAAGACCAACCGTAGCGACGCCTTCGCCGGTAGGACTTCCGTAACGACGACGTGCGCGGCGACATCCCACCCATTGGTAGGGAGTTTCAAGGTTTGAACCGCGTTCACCGCGACGGGTTTCGCCGTGCCGGGAAGGGCTTCGGTGCGAGAGGTGAACGCCCCCAGTGTCGAATCGCCCGCTTGTTGAAATCCGCCGAGACTTATGGACGCTTTGGGAGCCACCGGATTAACGGTGGGAACGGGCGCGTCAACAGTAGCGGCGTCTGGCAGTATCGGTGCGGACGCCGGTCGCGGGCGCGGACTCATCATGATAGACACAATCAGCAGTGTCACGATACCCACTAAAAAAAATATACCACCGGGTTTGAGAACGATTTTCATTTTCATCCTTTAAAGTTTTCCTTGGCTACTACCCTAAATATAGGATATTGTACACGTTTAGTAGCAATTTCCGTGCCTATTTGTAGCCGTCACTCTTCTTGGATAGTAAAATCACGGCGACGCAATGTTGAGAAGGTAAGCCGCTTGACGTGACCGTCGCAATACAGGGCGTTGAAACCGCCGGTGTGGTCGTCGCTCCAGTGTCCCGCGATTTCGCCGGGGCGCGTCGCGTCGCCGGATTCCTGCCCGTTCTGGCATTCGCCCGCGTTGTTGTTATGCTCCCAAACGATTAAGGTGCTTGCCGGTTCGGGAATGTCGGCGTCGGGGCGACCTTGCGGCGACGTTTCCGGGATATTGCGCCATTTGCCGTGGAACGAGTCCCACGCATTCAGCACGTAGCGACCCTCGGCATCCTTTGTTTCGCCGGGAAGCGGCGGGCGCACCCGGCGCGACGGACACAGGCGCACGGCATCGCTCTTCAGGTACGGCTCTAACAGATACGCCGTGCCGGGCAAATCGTTCGACGCCGGGAGCCACTGCGGAAACGGCGGATCGAGCAAGCCGGTGGGTTTGAGTTCCGGCGAAACGCAGTGATCTTTGTAAACGCTGTCGAACTGCAAACAGTTATATTTGGGCGCGAGCGTCTCGTCGGCGTCCTGCGCGTAGAGCCGAATCGCAATTCCTATTTGCCGCAGGTTGCTCTGGCACGAAGCTTGCCTACTCTTTTCACGAGCCTGCGCGAACACCGGAAAAAGTATCGCGGTCAGCACGGCGAGGATGGCTATTACGACTAACAGTTCGACCAAAGTGAACGCTTCGCGTTCACTTGATGTAAAAGCCACACCTTTTCGCGGCGCGGATGGTCGCACCGGAGCGTTTGTGGATTGAACGACGCCGCTTTGCATAACCGTCAGTATACCGAAAACAAAATTAAAAGTCATGTCCCCACATCTGAGCGAAACACAAACCCAAATCCTGACGCGAATCGCGGGCGGCGCACCGCTTGCCGAAACGCTGGACGAACTCACCCACCGCCTACAAAGCGCGTCGCCAACGCACCGCGTCGCGTTTTTGACCGTGCGGAAGGACGCTATCAACCCGTTACGCCTACGGGTTTCCCATGCGCCGGACAAGGAAAGCGCGTTCGCAGTCGCCGTGGAAAGTGTAGTAAACGTCGAATCGCTGCTGTACAAGGTTGTTTTCGCCGGACAAACGGAGTTGGTTGCCCGCGCCGAGCAAAGCCGGGTGCCGGAAATCCGGTTCGATGATGCCGAAGCGGTTTATCTCGCGCCGCTTACCGATTCGCGTAGCGACGCGAATATAGGCGTTTGCGTACTGTTTCTGCCGCGAGGGGAGGAGCCGACACCGGAGGAGAACGATTTACTGTCGCTCGCGGCATCGCTCGCCGGGCTTGCTTTAAGCCGCGATCTTTTGGAACAGGAGCGCAAACGCGGCGAAGAAGCCCTTTCGGCGTCGCTGACCGCCTTGCGGCTCCAGACGCTCACCGACCCCCTGACCGGTTTGCCGAACCGCCGCCAGTTTTTGCAAAGTCTGACCGACACCATCGGTTGCGCCCATAATGGTATAAAGGGCGGAACCCCGTGCCGCCCCGCCGTGCTGTTCGTAGATTTAGACCGCTTCAAACTGATTAACGACACGCTTGGACACGCCGCCGGGGACACGCTTCTGCTCGAAATCTCGTCGCGCTTTTCGCAAGTAGTGGGAGCCGACGATGTGGTTGCCCGGCTCGGCGGCGACGAGTTTGTGATTCTGCTTCGCCACGCGGACGCGGACGCGGCACGGCAAGCGGCGACACGCCTTCGCATCGTCGCCGCGAAACCCGTGGTGATTCACGCGCAAGAAGCGTATGTTGCCGCGAGTATCGGTATCGCCCTATGGAACGCGGACGCCTTTTGTTCCGCCGAAACCCTGCTACAAAACGCCGATACGGCGATGTACCACGCGAAAAAAGAAGGTGGCAGCGGATTCGCCATTTTCACCGAAGCGATGGGCGACGTGGTGATGCACCGCGCTTCTTTGGAGTCTGATCTGCGCCGCGCCCTGTCCCGAAACGAACTGTTTCTGCACTTCCAGCCGCAATTCGATTTGCTGACCGGGCGCGTTATCGGCGCGGAAGCGTTGGCACGGTGGAATCATCCCCGGCGCGGCGAAATCACGCCCGCCGAGTTTGTGCCGATTGCCGAGGAATCGGGCTTAATCGAGCCGATGGGCGAATGGATTTTGCGCGAAGCGTGTCGGCAGGGCGCAGTATGGCAAAACCTGCCCCGCCCCCTTAGAGTCGCGGTCAACCTGTCGGCGCGGCAGTTCGCGCCGCGCAACGAACTCGCCAAGCAAGTCGAACGAGTGCTTGCCGAAACCGGCTTCCGCCCGTCGCTCCTTGACCTTGAAATCACCGAAAGCGTTCTGCTGACGAAAAACGTGCCGGTGACGGAAACATTAGCGGCGATGAAAAAACTGGGGGCGCGACTGCTCCTCGACGATTTCGGAACCGGCTACGGCTCGCTAATCTACCTGCGGCAGTTTCCGATTGAAGTCCTGAAAGTGGACTCGTCGTTTGTGCAAGGCGTTTCGCTGAGCAAGGAAGACGCCGCCATTGTTCGCGCCGTGATTGACCTTGCCCATGCGCTTGGGATGCGCGTGGTCGCCGAAGGCGTGGAAACCGAGGAGCAGTTAGCCGAACTGACCCGGCTCGGTTGCGATGCATTGCAGGGTTTCCTGCTCGGTCGCCCCGTCCCTGCCGCAGAAATACCGCGCTTTTTCGATGTCAAATGGGGAACCGCGCCGCCGTTCAACCGTTGAACCGGTTTGTGGAAATGAAACAACTGCGCGGCAATCGCGCCGAAACGGCTGCGTACCTCGCCGAAGCGTTCGCCGGACTGTACGCGGGCGCACCGACCCCGTCGCCGCTACTCGAAGGCGGGCGCACGGCGGGTTTGCAACGGTTGCGCGTGTTCAATGTCGAACGCTACGACCGTGACCGCAACGATGTCGGCACGAAAGCGGGCGCGTCCCTGATGGCTCCCTACCTGCGCCACGGTTGCGTTACACTCGGCGAGGCGAAGGCAGACGCGGTAGGTAAAATCGGCGCGGACGCGGCGACCAAATGGATACAGGAACTCGGCTGGCGGCAGTTCTGGCAACTCCAGTATGAGCGCGACGGTTCGCGCATCTTCGAGCCGATGGAGCAACCGAAGGTTCCTCTGTCGGAGGGTGACGAGAACACGCCCGTGCCGGATGATGTTCTCGCGGCAAACACCGGCTTGAACTGCATGGATATTTCGCTTCGCTCGCTGTATGAAACCGGCTATATGTTCAATCATGCCCGGATGTGGTTCGCGGCGTGGTACGTCCACTTCCGCAAAGAGCCGTGGCAAGCCGGGGCGAAACTGTTGTATCGTTATCTTTTGTGCGGTGATCCGGCATCGAACACGCTGTCGTGGCAATGGGTAGCCTCTACCTTTTCGCACAAGCCGTATTTTTTCAACCGGGGCAACGTCGAAAAGTATAGCCGTGACCCCGACGGTAGCACGTATTGCACGACCTGCCCGGCGGCGTACTCGAACACCTGCCCGTTCGACGCCTCGTATGAAACGCTCGGACGCCGTTTGTTCGGCGATTACTATCAAGGAGACAGCAGAAATGGCGGCAACACCGGCAAACGCGGTGATATGGCTTCACGGCGATCATCTTTCCGCCGATAACCCGGCGATGCGGGCGTTCCCCGGCGCGCCGGTGGTGTTCGTGTTTGACGAAGATTTCCTGCGTACCCTGCAGTTCGGCTTCGGTCGGCTCGCGTTTATCTACGAGTCGGTGATGGACGTGTTCGCGGCGCGGGCAGAGGGTTCGTGTAGCGTTCGGCGCGGCGTGGTGCTGGAGGAGGTTATCGCCTTTGCCCGCGATCGCGGCGCGACGCGCATTATCACCACGCAAACCGTGGGCGACCGCTTCGCCGGTTACGTCGCCGAACTCGAAAACGCCGGGTTTACGGTTCGCGCTTTGGACGTTCCCGAACTGGTCGCCTACCCCAACGCGGCACGTGCGCCGAAACGTTTCAGCGCGTGGTGGCGCGAGGTGGAAGGGGAGGCACTCGCGCCGTAGTAATTGCGCCCCCAAAAGTTGGGTGAAAAAACTCACACAAAAACGATGACACAAAACGCGGTCGGGATTCGTCTTAACAACAGAAAGCCGAACCAACGATGTTACCGCCCGTACCCACCCGCCGATTCGCCCGCCGCCCCCGCTACCTGCTTCTCGTTCTTTGGGCGGCGACGGTGGCGGGGATTCTCGCCGCGATGCGCTTCACCGCGTTCGTGCCGTAGCCGCGCCGCCTACTTCGGAGCCGTGATTGGCTTGACATACAGGATGTAGGCGATTTGCCGCCCCTGCCATTCGCCCGGTATCTTGCCCGCCCCCAGTGCCGCGATGAACGCGGTTTCATCGGCGAAGGTAACACCGACAACGCGCACTTTTTCGTTCGCGGTCGGTAGCGGCATAAAGGCTTCGAGTCCCACGGTGCTTTCTTTTTTGGTCATCCAGCCGAGCGTCGCCAGCAGGGTTTGCTTCGCGGGGTCGTGCATTCGGGCGGTCAGGGCGACGGCGATTGTTTCGCCGTGGCTATCCGTGACCACGAAGCGCGACGCCTCGTTGGACGTCAGCGTCAGCGTTTTAGTCGCCACGGGGTTTGCGTAGCGTTCGCCGTTCGCGGCGAACTGTGTGCGCTCGATAATGACTTGATACGTCGCCTTTTTGGGCTTCACATCCACGAGCGACACCAGCGTTTTCAGCGCGGCGATACCGTCCGCCGTGCCTAAAACGAGCAACGCCTTCGGCTTCTTCGGGTCTACCTTTATCTGCTTTACACCGGTAGTCATCGGCGCGGCGTTGAGCGTTTTCGCCAGCGTCGCCGCGTCCGCGAAGCGAAGCGGGATTTCCTCCAGATACTTCGGCGCGAACGTTTTTGCTTTTGTGGGGACCGGCGCGGGCGGGGTTTGGCGCGGCGCGGCGAAGCCGGGAGCGACAAACAGCCATGCCGCCACACCGGCGGCGATACTACGTTTCACGGGGACGGTTTTCATGATGCTGTATTTTTGTTTTTTGTGAAACGAAATCCTTCTTTTGCGGGTATAATGTTAGCAGAAGGCAAGCGACGGGGAAACTTTTCTTTTCGTCCGTTGTCACAGAAAATGTATTCGGCGCGTGTAGGTCAATCGTATGACAAAACAAAAACAGCATCAAATCGGTCATTTAAGCGTAATTTTGCCGCTCGTTGCTACGGGCGTGGCACTGCTTGCCCTGCCGGTTGCCCCCTCGCACGCGCAAGGGACGACCGCGCCGACCAACATCGTGCCGCTCCCGACATCAAGCGATATGTTTCGCGGGCAGGACAAGCCCGGTCCCTACCAACTAACGTGGAAAAAACTGCCGCCCCGCGAGTCTTTCGCGCCGGTCGTGGTGGTGGACGACAAAACCCTTTCCGCCGACGCCTACGAGTGGAACGCCGAAAAAGGCACGATTACCTTTAACGAACCGCTCAAAGCCGTTTCGATGGCGCGAATCGTGTTCTCCTACGATCCCGACTCGTCGGAGCGCAACGCTTCGCCCGCGTCCGCCCCGATAACCGTTCCCCTGCTCCGCGCCGGTTCGACGCAACTGCAACTCACCGCGCTAACTGGCACGGGGACGCAAGCCAGTGGCGAAGACGCGCTTCTCGTTTGGGGACTTTCCGGCGCACCGACCAGAGCCATGGGCGGAACCATCACCACGAAAGCCCTGCTCGCGCCCGACGCTTCGCAAAAAGACGGCGACGAAGCCGGAGCGAACCTTTGGGAGCGCGCCGGGCTAAACGTCGGCTACCTGATGGGAACCGAAACATCCGGCTTGGAAGCGAAATATGCTCGTGGCGGTCGCTCGTTCGCCCCATTAGTTGGCAAGTCGCTCGGTATGAACGCCGAAGCGGGTGATTCGCGCTTCCTTGCCGCCCGCTACGCCCTCGCGCCGTGGCTTCGCGCCGAATGGAAGCAAGACACCATGAACTTCGCGGGCGGCGATTCCGCGCAAACGTCGCAAACGATGCTGTTTCGCATGGGGGGCGTCAAAAACCAACCGGCACTGAACTTCGAGCGCACCGATAACGGTAGCACGAACAAGGACGGCGTTTCTTCCGGCACACTGCGCGACAAATTGGAACTTCAAGCGAAACTCGGCGGGCAAGTCGCGCTTTCCGGCACGGCGGAGACGGCGAAGAAAACCGACGGAACCGATAGCGCGGCGGAAAAAACCACGAATCTTGCGCTGTCGGTGTCGGCGGTGAGCAACGACAAATCGCAAAAAGCCGATGTCGCCGTGACCGACGTGAGCAAAAACACCGGCAACGCGATCGAAGCGAACAGCGGCGTTTCTGTAACGCTTCAAGCGTCGCCGAGCGTGACCATCGTCGCCGAGCAAACCAAGCAAGCGATTAGCACCACGCCGAAGGAAGGCGAGGGCGAAAAATCGCAAAAAGAGCAGATCAAGGCGGAGGCGAAAATCGCCCTCGCGCCGGGCGCGTCGCTTGCAGGCGGCGTCGCTGTAGACTCGTCGGAAAAATCGGACGCCAAAACCGAACGCCAAGCCACCACCATCAGCGCGAAAATCGGCGAGGGTAAAGCGGTCGAACTGTCGCAGATCGTGATTTCCCGCGCCGGAACCGCCACCGGCAACGCGACGCTCGATACCACCGACACGCGCCTTCTGCTCCGACCGGTGCGCGGACTAACGTTGTCGGGCGCGCTCATCAACAACCCGGAAAAAGACGGGCGCATCACGGGCATTAAGCGGCAGGAGCTCGGCATGAAGGCAACCGTGGGCGCACTTGAACTCGGTAGCGGCTACGCCCTGAGCGAGCTCGGAACGCAGGAAGGCTATCAGACCGGCGAGTTTTCTTTGTCGCTCGGTTTGCGCTTCAATCAATACACCCGCTTTACCGGCGAGTACAAAGACGGTTTATTCTGGGGGAACGCGGAAGGCGTGGACACGGCGGCGCGGGGAATGCGCGTGTTCTCGCTCGGACTGACGCACGCCCTCGGCACAGCGTTTAATTTCTCGCTCGGCGGCAACATGGAGCAGGAAAAAGCCGGGGGCGTCACGCCCGACGATTACAAAGCGAACGCGACGCTCGGCGTCAAGTTCTAAAAGGCTTACTGTCTTGCGGGGATGGTACATCCCTGCAAGACAACCGACTGATTCTCACGCGGGGCGGCACGAAAATTGCAACGATGGATTAGCGTATGAGCGCGAAAGACCGTTGTATGTACTGTATAGCCACCTCACCCTCTCCTATTCCCATGCGTCGTCCGGCAGATGATTTTGCCGTCACACTCGATTTTGCGGTCTGCGCCGACGCCGTGTTCGACTGGTACAACAACGCCCCTTGCGGTTATCATCTGTTAGACGCGCACGGGCGTTTTCTGCAAATCAACAACACCGCGCTTCGCTGGCTCGGTTGCACCCGCGATTCGCTCGTCGGCTTACGTACCTTCCAAGATTTCCTCGCGCCCGATTCGGTCGGAGCGTTTGACCGGTGCTTCGCCGATCTGCAGAAGCACGGCGCGGTCAGCGAGTGCGAAATACGATTGTGCCGCGCCGACGGCTCACTTCTCGACATATCCCTGAGCGCGACCGCCGACTACGACGAAACCGGCGTTTGTGTGCGGTCGCGCTATACGCTCGTTGATATTTCCCGCCAAAAAGCCGTCGAGGCGAAGCTACGTGAGCGCGACACCGCGATTGCCGGGCTACTTCAAGCCAAGCCCGATTAAACCCGAATGCTCAAGCCATTAGAATCCGCCTATGGGTTCACTAATGGCTTGAGCATTCGCGCCGCCCATGCCTCCAGCGTGGTCGGCGTCGTGGTGTCGGCGGTGCGCGGTTCGGCGGAAATCATCCGGTTCGCGGCAAAACCGGTGTACGTTTCCATATATCGCTGTGTGAAATCCGCGCCCATCCCCACTTCTTCAAACGCCGCATGGGCTTGATCCATCGTAGTTTGAACAAATCGGATGTCAAGTCCCGTGCCGCTCCCCAGTTGCCTCGCCGCCTCGGTAAGCGATAGGTCGGCGGCTCCGTGGATACCGTGATACGTCTTGCCGACAAAATCACGCGCCGCCAAGTATTGTGCGGCGACAACGGCAATATCGGCGGTCGCCACCATCGCTATCTCGAACTCCGGCGAGAGTGGCAGAAGTATCGCGCCGTCGCTTTTTATCGCGTCCGCCTGATCCAAAAAGTTCTCGAAAAAGTAGCCGGGGCGCAGGTGGACGACGTTCGCGGCGGTCGTGTTCAAAGCGTTCTCAACCAGTCGTAGAAACGTCACCTCCCCCAAACCGTCGTTCTGCGCTCCCAGACTCGACAGGTGGACGACATACGGAATCGCGTTCGCGTTCACCACGGCTTGCACGACTTCGGCGGATTTTGCATAAACGGCGCGAACATCGGGCGCGGACGGGGCGGGGGGCGTGAGCCAGAACAACGCCGACGCTCCCACGGTCGCCTGCGTGACAAACGCTTCGTCGGTCAAATCGCCGACATGAACCGTCACCGCATCACGCACTTCCTGCGGCAGTTTCTCCGGGGAACGGGCGAGAACATGAACGGTTTCGCCGCGCCTCAGCAGGTCGGCGACCACTCTGCCGCCGATATTTCCGGTCGGCGCGACAACAAAAATGGTTGAATTCATCGGGTGTGATTCTCCTTTAGGCGAACAATCCGCCACCATCGGTAATAATACAAACGGATAATGGCGGATGTTCCCGGATAAAAACGTCGGATAGCCGCTTCCCGTAAGTCCTCCGGCTTACGGGAAGCGATGCCCTGCCGCTACGGGTTCACAACGGGCTTCAGTGTTTGCGCCGCCCACGCTTCCAAAGTCGTCGGCGTCGTGGTTTGCGCGGTGCGCGCCTCGGCGGATGCGTTGGGGTTTGCGGCGAACGCGCCGTACATTTCCCTGTATAACCGGGCGTAGTCCGCGCCCATTCCCATTTTAAGCAACGCTTCGTGCGTCTGCTCCAGCGTGGTTTGCACATAGCCAATGGCAAGCCCCGTTCCGTCCCCCAGTTGCTTTGCCGCCTCGGCAAGCGATAGGTCGGCGGTTCCGTGAACCCCGCGATAGGTTTTGCCGACGAAGTCCCGCGCCGCCAAAAGGTCTGCGGCGACGGCGGCAATATCGGCGGTCGCCACAAACGGCATCTCATATTCCGGCGGAAGCGACATATAAAACGCGCCCGTGTGCTTTATCGCGTCCGCTTGCGCCAAAAAGTTCTCGGCGAAAAAGCCGGGGCGCAGGTGGACGACGTTCGCGGCGGTCGCATTCAGCGATTCCTCGACAAGACGTACCAGTGAAATCGGACCGAAGCCGTCATTTTGCGCTCCGAAACTCGACACGTGAACCACGTAGGGAATCGCGTTCGCATTGACGACGGCTTGCGCGGTGGCGGCAGACCGGGCATGAACGGCACGAACATCGGGCGCGGCATAGTCGGGCGGCGTCATCCAAAATAGTGCCGACGCGCCCGCGCTTGCCTTCGTCACGAACGCCTCATCGCCAAGATCGCCGACGTGAACCGTGGCGGAATCGCGCACGGCTTGCGGCAGTTTTTCGGGCGAGCGGGCGAGAATATGGACGGTTTCACCGCGACCGAGCAAATCGGCGACTAACTTGCTACCGATATTTCCGGTCGGCGTGACAACAAAAATGCTTTGACTCATAGGTTTGTTTCCTTCTTCGTGCGGACAATCCGCGACTACCGGAAGTATGATATACTGATAATGCCGGACGTTCCATGATAAAAAGTCCGTTTAGTATGTCCCATCGTCCAAAATATCATGAATAATTCTACCGTGCCGTTGCCCGTGCCCTTCACCGACGGCATCAACTTTCTACTTGATACCCTGTCGCTTCGCGGAGCCGCTTTGTACCGGGGGCGGTTCTCCGCGCCGTGGGGCATTTCGTTCACGCGGGACACCGGACAAACCGGTCGCCAAACCGGCAGAAGCGCGAACGCCCAGTTTCACGTTGTTTTGAGCGGTTCCCCCTGCTACATCACGGTGTCCGGCGGGGAAACCGTGATGCTTCAGCTCGGCGATTTTGTTTTGCTTCCCCACGCCGACGCACACACGCTAAAGAGTGACGCAACGGTTGCGGCGACTCCGCTCGAACGCGCCCTGTCTCGCGGCGTTTTGGATGGCGACCTGCTTTCGTTTGGCGGCGGGGGCGCACCAACCGAAACGCTGTGCGGCGATATTTATTTCGCCGGGGAGGCACATGGCACACCCGTGACTCTCGCGCATCCGCTCCTTGCCGCGCTTCCCCCGCTAATGGTTCTGCGCGGCGAAAACGGGGTCGCGCTACCGTGGCTCGGCGCGACGCTGGACTTTCTGCGCTGCGAAATCGTCAGCGACCGCCCCGGAAACCAGACCGTGATTAACCGGCTGGCGGAGATTCTGTTTATTCAAGCGGTGCGCTCGCACCTCGCGGAAGGCGATTTGAACTGCCCGAACGCGAACTACCTTCGCGCCTTAGTCGAACCGCGTATCGCGCCCGCGATGCTGGCGATGCACACGCGCCCCGCGATAGTCTGGAGCGTGGCAAGCCTCGCGGCGTTGTGCTACGTGTCCCGGTCGGCGTTCGCGCAATCTTTCCACGCACAGGTCGGGGTCGCCCCCCTCGCCTATCTGACACAGTGGCGACTTTTCTTAGCCGGTCGCTACCTTCGCGGCACGGAGCGAATCACGGTTGGCGAAATCGCGGCGCGGGTCGGCTACGGCTCGGAGGCGGCACTCTCGAAGGTGTTCAAAACGCACACCGGTTTCGTCCCCGGCGAGTACCGCAAACGAAACGAAACTTCTTCGTCGGCATTGGGGGTAGTATAAGGGGAAGCGTTTCGGCGAACACGTCCGACGAAACACCAAAC
>JACMIU010000203.1 GCA_014380985.1 Armatimonadota bacterium
GGCAACGGCGCGATGTGGTATCTGCCCGGCACACACCGAACCGCCCGATTCGAGAACGTCAATATCGGCGAAAAGTTAGCCGACCTGTTCAAGGTTTATCCGCAGTGGCGCGACATTTCGCCGGTTTCGTGTCCCTGCCCGGCGGGTTCGGCGGTGTTTCACAATGGCTTGGTGGCGCACGGCGCGGGCGCGAACATGACCAATAAGCCGCGCCGCGCCATGACGTGCGCCTATATGCCCGACGGCGCGACGTTCAACGGCGAAAAAAACGTGCTGCCGGACGATTACTTCGCCACGCTTTCGGTCGGCGACGTGCTGGATAACGGCGCAGTGAACCCGCTCCTTTGGCACGAGTAAAAACCAGCGAGGCGGCGGCGAACGCCCCTCGCCTACAGCGGCGCGGTGGTGAACACGTATCCCGGCATATCCGCTTCGCCGCCTGCGTAAATCATCTCGTGCGCGAAGTTGCCCCCGCTCACCACAGGAACCGTTTTGCGCCAGAAGTCGGTTGCTGCAATGTTGCGCGGGTCTGTCCACAGTTCCCACTTGCCGGGTAAACGGGCGAACAGTTGCCGCACCGCCTCGGTCGCTACACCGCGGCGGCGGGCTTTGTTTAGGACGAACAATTCCTGCAAGCGGTAATCCACCCCCGGCGTCGCGTTCGGCGGGGCGGCAACCATCGCAAAACCGGCGGGCCAACCGTTGAGCGCGATCAAAAACGCTTGCAGGTTAGGGCGTTCCCAGAACGCATCTTCGCCCGCAACGGCTTCGTCATGGGTGCGGGAACCCAAGCCGTTGATAACACCGCTTTGGTTGACCCATGTTCCGCATTTCCACGTTTCGTCGGTTTCTTCCTCCGGAGGCGCGGGTTCGCCATCGTTGAATAGAAGCATTTCGTACCGGTAGAAAGCGTAAAGATTTTTGACGGGTATCTTTATTTCTTGCCCCGAACCACGTAATTCAACCCGTGTTTCTTTGACCAATTTCGTTTCCATTTGTTCTCTTTCCTGTTGCTTGATAAAACGGTGCGTCGCCTTTTCACGCACCTGCGCGGCGAAGTCACCGGGGCGCGGCGATAGCCGCAGTTCTTGCAAGACCTCGCTCGACCGTAGCCGTGTCCGCGCCGTGTGAAGTCGCTTTTTGACCACGGCAAGCGACAGGTTCATCATCTCGGCGATCTCTGCATAATCGAATCCGCCGATGCTACGTAGCAAAAGCGCGTGACGCTCCTCGTCCTCCAACGTAGCGATTGCTTCGCGCAGTGTCTGCCGCATCACGGCATCGAGCGCGATTTTTTCTGGGTCGGTCTCCCGGCTGGAAAGCGTTGCCGCTTCGTCCATCGAGTACGTTTTCGGAACGCTTTTTCCGGTTCGCAATTGCCGGACGCATTTACCGCGTACGATTTTTTGTAACCAAGCGGGAAACGCCGCAGGAACGGACAGTTGCGAAATACGCCCATAGCCTTCGATAAACGCTTCTTGTACAGCATCCTCGGCTTGATAACGGTTCCCCAAGTGCGTTAGTGCCACGGCGAATGCCTTGTCCTGAAAGGCACGCACCAGTTCCTCATAGGCTTTTTCGTCGCCGTCGCGGGCGCGAATCACCCATTGCTCAAAATCTTTCATGTATACTGCAATAGTGCCACCCCGATGCGAAAAAGTTACGCGGCACGAAAAGGATAACTATTTTGGCAACGGAACAACGCTGGGCGGAAATTGCGATCATGGCGAGCGGCGACGCCGCACAGGAGGCTATCGGCGCGGTGATTACCGAGGTGGTCGGAATCGCCGGATACGCGGCGACCGCGCAAACCGTGACCACTTACCTGCCGGTGGACGAACGCTTGGAGAACACGTTGCTGACCCTGAAAGCCGCCCTGACCGATGTCAAGCGCGTTCACAAAATCCCCGGCAGTTCGGACGAAATCACCGTGCGCTTTGTCGCCGAGGAGGATTGGGCGACCGCATGGAAGCAGTATTTCAAGCCGCAAAAAATCGGAACGCGCATCGTGGTCAAGCCGACATGGGAAGCCTACGACGCCGAACCTGATGACGTGGTGATCGAGATTGACCCCGGAATGGCGTTCGGCACGGGGCTTCACGCCACGACGCGCCTGTGTTTAACGGGCTTGGAGACCCACGTTTTCGCCGGTGCGAGCGTCGCCGATGTCGGAACCGGTTCGGGCATCTTAGCCGTCGCCGCGATTCTGCTCGGCGCGGGAAGCGCGGTCGCAGTGGACAACGACCCGCTCGCCGTGCGAATCGCGGCGGAGAACGTTTCGTTCAACGGCGTTTCGTCGCAGGTAAACGTCTACGAGGCGGCGGAGCCGCCCCCCGGTCAGTTCGACATCGTGGTTGCCAATATCCTCGCGCACATTATCCTCGCGCTTGCCGCACCGCTTTTCGCCGCCACCAAGGCGGGAGGCGTTTTAATCACGTCGGGGATTCTCGCGGGAGCGTCCGCCGAACAGGTCGCGGCGGGCTTGACAAAGGCGGGCTTCCGAGAAACGCAAATCGTCACCGAGGGCGAATGGGCGTCCGTGGTAGCGCGGGCGTAAGCCCACCGCGTTTGCAAATGCCGGGTTGCCATATCCACCAATCGGGCGTATACTGTTTGGAGAAAAAACCGTTCGATAACCGTTGAACAAAACCGTTACCCCCTGCGGCGGCGCGGGGCTTAGAATCAAGGAACTAAAACCGTGTCATTTCTCCCCATTTCGTCCCGGCAGGCGAGGCTCTTCGCCGCTACCTTTTCGCTCTCTTTGCTTGTCTCCCCCGCGTTCGCGCAGTCGCCAAGCAAGCCCATGTCGCCCGTCGCCGCAAAGCAAGGTTCGGTAAAGGCACTACGGGCAGCGATTGCCGAGCGCAAAAAAGACGCCGCCGAACGCCAGAAAAAGATAGACGCCGATTACGCCGTTGCGGTCGCCGCGGCGAAGAAAGCGAAGCAACCGATTCCGCCCGTGCCGGAAAAAGCCAAAGCAAAAACCGGCTACCTGGATGCGTATCTGGACTATATCGAGCAGCGCGCTTTCCCGAACGACACGGTTGACTTCGAGGCGATTTATCAAGCGAGCGAAGACCGCGACCAGATGGAGCCGTTTCGCGGCATCGCCCGACGGTTGTCGGAAAAAACGGATCATTCGCGCATAAACCCGGTCGCACCTGGTGTGCCACTTCCCCCGACCACATGGCAGTTTATCGGACCGCGCAACCTGGCCACGCCGTACACGACCTACTACGGTCCCGCCGCCAGTGCTACCAGCGGACGTATCAACGGCATCGCGTTTCACCCGACCAACAGCAATATCGCCTACCTCGCGGCGGCGGGCGGTGGGGCTTGGAAAACCACCGATGGCGGTGTCAACTGGACAGTGATAGACAAAGGCTTTCCATCGCAAAACACCGGTTGCGTCGCCGTTGATCCCACCAACGGTAACATTGTTTACATTGGCATGGGCGACTTCAATGCTGGACGCGGTGATGGCGGCGGTGTGATGAAGTCAACGGATGGCGGCGCGAACTGGACACGGCTTGCTCCCACCAACAGTACATTCATTAACAGTCGCATCAGCGCACTGGCGATTACTCCCGATAACCCGCTCCGCTTGCTCGCGGCAACCGGCAACGCACGCATCTTCCTTTCGACGGACGGCGGGACGACATGGACGCAAGTTGATTCCGGCGGCACGTATAGCGACCTCGAAATCAGCCCGGTGCGAACCCCCGCGTCCGACACCACCCTTCCGAACACACGCCTGATCTACGCTACCCGTGAGCGCGGTGCAGTGCGCCGCTCGACCGGAGGGGGCGCGTCGGGAACATGGACAAGCATCAACATGCCGACCACGAACCTCGGATACATGGAAATCGCTACGTCGCCAACAGACGGCAACGTGATCTATCTTTCCAACAGCGGCACTTTCGAGAATCCCAGCACGACGTATCCCAGAGGACGTTACACCGACCGCAAGATATATAAGGGCGTCAGAAATCCGGCGACCGATATGTATACGTGGACGGATATCACAGCGGGACTACCGGAGTCTGCTTTCTTCGATCCTTTCTACAACTGGAGCCAAGCATGGTACGATCATGACTTATCGGCAGTGGCGCAGAAAACATCCAGTACCGCGCCTGCCACCGACTTTTTGTATAGCAGTTTGATTACGCTCGCGGGCAAAAAGGGTGGAAACAACTGGCAAGACATCGGCATCACCTACACGGGCGGTGCGCTCACGCACAACGACCAACACAGTTTCGCGGCGTTTCCCGGCGACCCGAACAAGATGCTGTTCGGCAACGACGGCGGTGTCTACGGTTTGACCTACTCGCCGACCACTGGCGCATATACTATCAACGACCGGCTCAGTGCCACGCTCGGCGTGACCATGTTCTACTACGCCGATTTCCATCCAACAAACCCTCTTTGGGCACTGGGCGGAACGCAGGACAATGCAAGCCCGTTGATGCGCGGCGATAGCGCAAACTGGCTGAACTATGGCGAGGGCGATGGCGGCGGTTCCGTTATCAACCCGCTCGACCCTTTGCGACAATATGCCACCTCGCAGTTCGGCGGCTTTTACTGGACAAACACCGGTTGGAACGAGCCACGGGGCTTTAGTAATTCTAATGACCTACCTGTCAATGATGGCGAGTTCACAGCGCGGTTGTCCATTGACCCAAACTATCCGAACCCGGTCTATTACGGCGGTCGTGGATACTTGCACCGCTTCAACGTCGCCAACCGAGGGTCGAGCGGATCATGGCAAACCTATGTAGGCAACTACTGGTTCGGTAGTCAACTGCTCGCCATTACCGTGGCTCCGTCCGATAGTCGGATCATTTACGTCGGAACCGAAAACGGTCAGTTGGCGCGTTCCACCAACTACGGCGCGACGTGGACGGTGATCAACGGGTCGCTTCCGACCCTCGCCCGCAAGGATATTTGGGTCAACCCCATCAACCCGGCGGATGTTATCGTCGTTTTGAGCGGAACCGGTGCGCCCCACGTGTTCCGATCCGCGAACGCGCTTGCCGCTTCGCCGACATGGACGAATATCAGCGGAACCGGAGCGGGCGTGTTGCCTGATATTCCGGTCAACTCCATTACCCGCGACCCGTTCGACAAGACCGGCAGAACGTTCTACATCGGAGCCGACAACGGCGTTTATGCGACCGAAAACAGTGGCACGACGTGGACAAATGCCACCGCACCGCTCGGACTGCCGAACGTGCAGGTTTCCACGGTGAAGGCGATGGAAAAGACGGGCTATCTGATGGCGGCGACCTACGGGCGCGGCATGTATCGCATTCCGCTCACGGCAAGCATCCCCGACCTGAAGCCCGACCTGCGCATCACCCAAACGCAGAGCCGCGGCGGCACGATTCGGTTTGTCGTCACGATCAACAATATCGGCGGAACCACGGCGAGCACGCTTCGCCTGAACACGGCAGAACTGCGCGTCGGCACGGTGCGAACCGTAACGACAACCACTCTGCCGGCGACTCTGGTCAGCGTCGCCCCCGGTTCCAGTTCGTCGGTGACACTTGACTTCCCGCTCAGCGCGGGCGCGTCGAACACCTCCGCGCTGATGAGTATCAAGGGAACGTATTCCTTCGGCACGAATACCGGCAACTTCGGTAGCACGGCGGCGATTCGACTGCCGTAAATTACGCAACGCTTGGCGCGGCACAGGAATATTGTGCCGCGCTTTTTCAACGGTTCTTCAGGAGGCTTGACGCTATTGTTTTCTCGTTTATTCCGACCGGTGGTAATGATTGCCCCGGCGGCATCGCTCGTCGCTCTGTTCGCGCTCGTCGCACCCGCCAAAGCGCAGATAGTGGTCACACTCACGCCGAGTTTCGCATCCGGTGCACCCGGTTCCACCGTCACGTTTCAAGCGACGATTCAGAACCAATCCACCACACAAGGCGTTTTTCTCAATGAATTCTTCGGTGACTTTGCCAGCCTCCCCGGCGACACTCAGGACGTGATTAACACCGTGGACGAACCCTCGTTCTTCGGTTATTTTCAGGCGCAGTTCCCGGATCGCAGGCTACCCGCGAACACGACGTACACAGGTAACCTGGTAGACGTGACGATTCGTGCCAATGCCCCGAATGGTGCAGCGGACGCCGGAGAGATTGTGATTCGCGGAGGATTAACCGAATCCGAAAGGAATATCCTCGCAGATCTGGACTTCACCGTTACTTCGGCGGTGATACCGGAAGCGTCATCGGTCGGACTGCTCGGTTTGGGTGCGGGCGCGTTTCTTGGCGGGGCGGTGTTGCGGCGGCGCAAGGCGCGGTAATCACGTGCGCCTTGCGTGAAACCGCCGAACGTGTGTATAATGTGCCATTCTCCTCATTCGTTTATGGAAGGTTTCTCCTAAATTGCGTACATCTCGTTTGAACTTTTTGCGCGGCGCGATTCCCGTTCTCGCCCTGTCCACCGTGCTACTTGTCGGCGGCGGTTGTAAAACGCCCGCCGGTACGGATACTACCACTTCCGGTAGCGGCGACACCGGTGGCACCATCAAAATCGGGCATTACGCCTCCCTGACCGGCGAAACCGCGACCTTCGGCAAGGAGAGCGACGAGGGCGTCAAACTCGCCATGAAGGAAATCAACGCGGCGGGCGGGATTCTCGGCAAGCAGATCGAAGTCGAAACGCAGGACGATCAATCGAAAGCCGAGGAGGCGAAAACCGTTGCCACCAAGTTCGCGGCGGACGACAAAATCGTCGCGGTTTTGGGTGAAGTGGCTTCCACCCGCTCGATGACTGCCGCGCCGGTATTTCAACGCGCCGGTATCCCAATGATTTCCCCCTCCTCGACCAACGAAAAGGTCACGCAGGAAGGCGATTATATTTTCCGCGTTTGCTTTATTGATAACTTTCAAGGCGGCGTGATGGCGCAGTTTGCCGCCAACGATTTGAAGGCGAAAAAGGTAGCGATTCTGCGAGAGCAAACATCGGACTATTCGGTCGGTTTGTCGGATGTGTTTACCGAGGAGTTCAAGAAGTTGGGCGGTACTATCACGGTAGATGCTTCGTTCAAATCCAGCGACACCGATTACCGTTCGCAACTCGCCAAAGCAAAGGACGCCGACGCGATTTTCGTTCCCGCCTACTACAATACGGTTGGCACTATCGCCCGCCAAGCACGCGAACTCGGCATAACCGCCCCGCTCCTCGGTTGCGACGGATGGGATTCGCCGACGCTTGTTGAGGGCGCGGGTGGCGCGGGCAAGGCACTCGAAGGCTCGTACTTCTCGAATCACTACAGCAAGGACGACAAAGCCCCCCGCGTTCAGGATTTCGTGAAAGCGTACACCGCCGAATACGGCAAAGCACCGTCCGGCTTAGCCGCCCTCGGCTACGATGCGATGAAGATTGTCGCCTTAGCGATTAAAACCGCCGGTTCCGCCGACCGCGCCAAAATCAAGGACGCCCTCGCGCAAACGAAGGATTTTCCCGGAGTCACCGGCAACATCACGATTGACCCCAACCGCAACGCTTCCAAGCCCGCCGTGGTGTTGCAGATTCAAGGCAACGACTTCGCCTACAAAAAGACGATCAACCCGTAAGCGATATTAGGCGGCGGGTAAATCCGCGCCCTGTTATACGAATCCCCGCCTTCGCGGGGGTGTGGTGGCGTGGGGCGCGAACGTGCGACGGACGGTAAACGGTTCCGGTAGGCGCACGGAACGTGCGAGTTGCTCATTCGGGCAAGAAGTTTGA
>JACMIU010000021.1 GCA_014380985.1 Armatimonadota bacterium
GTGATAGCGAGAATCGGCGCGACCGCCAGCCGATACGCGACCTCGATTTCCGACCACACGGGAATACCACGCTCAACCGCCCCAGCGATCGCCCGCGCCGTTTTCGGCACGCCCGGCGACGGCACGAGCAAATCGGTTTCGCTCCAATCCGGTTCCCCGACCCCCAGCGCAAGCCGGACACCGGGAATCGCTTTCGCCTCCGCGACCCGTGCGGCGTCAAGGCTCGCCTCCGGCTTGCCGTCGTACACGGTCACGCTTGCCCCGCGCTCCGACAGGATGCGGGCGGTGGCAAGCCCCGTGGCGGCAAGTCCGATAACCGCGATTCGACGCTGGCGGAACGGCAACGACTCCGGCATGGCTTACCCCTCGCTCCTTAGCGTCTCGATATGCCGCAGAATCTCGCCGACAATCTGCTCCGGCGTTTTGCCGTCCGACGAGATTTCCAGTGCGTCCGGCGCGACCGTGAGCGGCGATACGGCGCGGGAAGCGTCGCGCCCGTCGCGTTCGTCTTGGTCAGCGCGAACCGCGTCAATCGTCGTGTCCACGCCCCGCGAAAGAATATCTTTGTGGCGGCGCACGGCGCGTTCATCGGGCGACGCTGTGAGGAACACCTTGACTTCGGCATGAGGAAATACCACGGTTCCGATGTCGCGCCCTTCCATCACCACGCCCCCCTGCGTTCCGAGTGCCTGTTGCTGTGTCACCAGAGCGGAGCGCACACCGGGAATCGCCGACACCACGGACGCCAGCGACGCGATTTCCGGTACGCGAATCGCGGTGGTTACGTCGGAGCCGTCCACGTGTACTCCCTGCTCGGCGTCCGCCGTGTCGCCCGGCACGAACACGATACGCACGGTGCGGGCGAGCATAGCAACAGCGGTTTCATCGGCAGGGTCAATGGCGTTCTCGCGCACTTTCAGCGCAACGGCGCGGTACATCGCACCGCTATCCACGTACAAAAAGCCGAGTTGGGCGGCAAGGAGGCGGGCGACGGTGGACTTGCCCGCCCCTGCGGGTCCATCAATGGCAACAGTCTGAGGTTTCATCAACAGGTAGTATAGCGTATGTTCGGCGGTTTCACCGAGAACGACAGCGGACGACGATTGTAAGCGGAACCATGCCTGCAAAGTAGTTGTATAAGCAACGAATTTGAACGGAGGAACAACAGAATGGAAATAGGCATAGACAGTTTCGCGGCGGTTTCGCAGGATAACGCGACCGGTGCGCCGATCAGCGCACCGGACGTTTTGCGCGACTTGCTCGACCGCATCGAAACCGCCGACGCGGCAGGTTTAGACGTATTCGGAATCGGCGAGCATCACCGGAGCGACTTCTTAGACTCCGCGCCCGCCGTGATTTTGGGCGCGGCGGCGACGCGAACCAAGCGTATCCGCCTGTCGTCCGCCGTCACAGTTCTTTCCGCCGCCGACCCGGTGCGCGTGTTTCAAAGTTTCGCCACACTCGACCTGCTTTCCGGCGGGCGGGCGGAAATCACGGCGGGGCGCGGCTCGTTCACAGAAGCGTTCCCGCTGTTCGGTTTAGACTTAGCCGATTACGACGCGCTGTTCACCGAAAAATTAGATCTGCTACTGAAACTACGCGACAACGAACACGTTCACTGGGCGGGCAAGCACCGCGCCGCCTTAACCGGGCAGGGTGTGTATCCGCGCCCACTACAAGCGCGACTTCCGATTTGGCTCGGTGTCGGCGGAACCCCGGCGTCGTTTGTACGGGCGGGAATGCTCGGCTTGCCACTCGCGGTCGCCATTATCGGCGGCGAAACGCACCGGTTCCGTCCCCTGCTTGACCTATACCGGGAAGCCGGACGACGGGCGGGACACTCGCCGGAAGATTTGAAGGTAGGTTTGCATTCGCTCGGCTACATCGGCGAAACGCGGGAGCAAGCCGTCGCCGATTACTTCCCCGGCTACGCCCGCAACTTCACGAAAATCGGCAAAGAGCGCGGCTGGGGCGCGGTGACGCGCCCGCAGTTCGACGCGCAAACGGGGGCGAAAGGTGCGCTTCTGGTCGGGAGCGCGGCGGAAGTCGCGGAGAAGATCGCCCGGCACAGCGAGGCACTCGGCGGCGTTTCCCGCGTGACGTTCCAGATGGACGCCGCCGACCTGACACACGCACAACTAACGCGCTCGATTGAACTACTCGGTAGTGGCGTCGCGCCGCTACTGCGCGACCTGTAGCGATAGGCGTTTGTGGTATCGTAACGTATGTTGACGCACCATGAAACGCACCGCACCCAAAATATCGGCTGGCTCCGGGCGGCGGTACTCGGCGCGAACGACGGCATTGTCTCGACGGCAAGCCTCGTAGTTGGTGTCGCCGCGTCGCAGTCGCCGCACGGCGCGGTAATACTCGCCGGGGTAGCGGGGCTGGTCGCGGGCGCGATGAGCATGGCGGCGGGCGAGTATGTGTCGGTTTGCTCACAAGCCGACACCGAGCGGGCGGACTTGGCGCGGGAAAAGCGCGAACTTGCCACCGACTTCGCGGGCGAACAGAAGGAACTAACGCAAATCTACATCGAACGCGGTTTGACGCCCGGCCTTGCCGCGCAGGTCGCAGAGCAACTGATGGCGCGGGACGCACTTGCCGCACACGCCCGCGACGAGCTCGGCATCACCGAAAATGTCGCCCGTCCGGTA
>JACMIU010000022.1 GCA_014380985.1 Armatimonadota bacterium
TGCTTGCGCGGGTCGAGTTCGGTGGAATCCGCGCCGGTTAGGGGGGATGTCGTATCGCTAAGTTCGCTGTTCATGGAAGGGACACGGGAAACGTTAGCGGCGTGAACGATGACAAAACAACCGTTTCCGCCGTGGGTTATTATACGTCAAGCCGGGCGCAGTGTCAAACGCCCCTCCTTGCTACGCATCTCTCACCAAACGAGCATTTCGCCGGTCGGTTTGTCCCAGAACAGGTAGCGGCGCGTTTCGAGGTGGTTCCCACCATAGCCGATAGTGAACGGGTCGGGCGTCGTCGCCGCGTCAAGCGCAATATCGGCGAGAATACCGGCGTAGGTTCCGACCAAAAGCCGTTTGCCGTCCTCGGAAATATCCATGCCGGAAACGGTTCCCCCGATATAATGCCGCCATCGCAGACCGTCCGTGATACCGCAACCGCGCACATAGCCGTAAGCGTCGCCGAGCAGAAACTCGCCCGGTCGCGCCACCCCCGCATACACCCGCGCCCCGTCCTCGATTAAGCGAATGCGTGAGTCTTCCTCATAAAAATCAGTGTTCATACCCAGCACGTCCTTCGTGGCAACGCAAATCGTACCACCGGCGTAGAAGTGGCAGGCGTTCAGGGCGACGTGCTGGCTATCCGTCGAAAACAGCGCGTAATGCGGATACTCGCCGTGCGGTCCGATTTGCGCCGCAAGCGTGTACGTTTCGGCGTCGAACAGGTAATGCTTGCCATCCTGATTGCCCGCCGCGATCCATTTGCCATCAGGTGACATCGCGCCGTGTTCCATAGATAACTCCATCGCGTCACCGTCGTCATCTTCCGGCAAAAGGCGTACCGCGCCGGTGTCGCTCAGCACCCAAATCCCCACGCTACTGACCAGCAAAACGCGCTTGCCGTCCGGGAACGGTGCGAGCGTTGTCACGGGAAGCGGCGTTTCCGAAACGGCGGGGTAGGCGAGTTTCATAACGGTCTCGCCGCCCCAACCGTCCGTGACCGTTACCGCGTCGCCTCCCGCCAGCGCAAAATATCGCCGGTTCGGGCAACGTCCCACGGCACGGACGGTTGGCAGTCGCTCATAACCCGCTCCGCGAATTACTACCACGCCCAGCGCGTTTTCGTCGTACGGTGCGCCGACGCGGGCGACGATGCCCCCGTCCGGCAAAAGAATCGGCTCGATAGGGCTACCTTCCCTCGTATACTCGTGAAACGGTTCGGTCGCAGGCGGAAAAAGTTCGCGCAGGTTCGCGGTTTCCTCAGCACGGTTGGCGTCCCGAACGGCATTTAGCACGTCGCCCGCGAGTTCGGCACGGTTTTCCTCCGGTGGTTGTGTGCCGCTCTCGCCCTTTGTGGCAATATCGCGGGCGACGAAATCGTTCACTCCGTCCACGTAGGAGCGCGATAATTCGCGCCAACGCTTTGATAGTTCGGCGGTATTCATAGCGGGTATTTCCGCAAGGGCGCGGGCAAATCCTGCCCACAGCACGGCGCGTTTACCAAACATCGGCGCGGGCGCGATACGGGTAATATGTTTGACACTAACGAAATAACCCGCATTGTCGGGTTGCAAAGCAAAAGTTACACACTGCTGAAATGGTTCGGCGAGAATGTCGGGGCGGGCGGTTTTTCCTTCACCGTTTCTCACGGAGCGTCGAGCGTCGGGGAAGCCGCGACGGAATGGCTACTGCGCAACGCACATTCTTTGCCCGCCGATTCGCGCCCCGACGAAAACGACTGGAATGAGTTCGGGTGCTTGTTTGCGTCGTATCTCACCACGTCATTTACCCTTGTCGAAGACGCCGCGCCGACGTACCGTTCGCGCACCGGTTGCTACTGCGTTTTCTGCCGCCGTTTGCGTTCGGTGTCTGCGCTTCGGGTTCGGACACCAGACAAAAAGGCGGGCGGCAAAGCGATGGAGATGAAGCGATTGTATGTATCCGGCTTGGCGGCAGAGCAGGACACGCCCCTTGCGGGCGACGCGCTTACCGCCCTACTTGCCGACCGCGACCTTGCACCCGCCGTTTCCTACGCCACTTATGGGCAAGAACTAATCCGCCGTTCACGCTTCGTGTCGCAGGGCGAAGGCGTGCTGGTCTTGTGGCGCGAAATCGCTTGGATCAACGGCAAGTTGAACAAACGCTTCGCGCTGTCGGCGGACGCGATTCTGGCAAGTGAGAAAACAGTCGCGGCGGCGATAATCGCCGCCGCGTGAAACGTTCGTGCTACTTGATGAAATGCGGCGGGCGCGACGGTGCGACCGGTTGCAAAATAGCGCGTTGTGCGGGCGTCACACGCTCCAGTAGTTCATCCGAATAACCGTAGCCGAAGCGCGACGCCCCCCAAACAGGTCCGTAGCGGTAAATCGTAATGCGCCGTTCGCCATCCGTTTTCGTGCGCGACGAGCCGCCATGAATCAAGCCGTCCACGAATAAAAGCGCGTCGCCCTTGTTCATCAACGCGGGGATCGAGCCTTCTAAGGCGTCCATCCGGTCGCCCGCCTGATAGTTGCCGATACCGGGGTGCGGAAACGACGACTTATGCGAGCCGGGAACCACCATCGTGGGGCCGTCGCCATCGTGAATGTCGGTGAGGGCGCAGATGATATTGACCTGCCCGCACCGGAAAACGCCGTCTTTGTAGCCGTATGTCCCGCGCATCGCGCCCTGATAGCCGCCGCTGTGCGCCGGATGATGACCCCCCGACTTGCGAATCGAGGCGATAGACTCGTCAATGAACAAACCCTGCACATACGATTTTTCCTCGCCGCAGTAATGCCGCACGTAGTTTATCCACGACGGGTGGTCAATCAGTGCCTCGAACGGTGACCCCGCTTCAATCGCGTTGTGCAGTTCGTAGCCGGTTTCGGGCGTGTAGTCGCGCCGCTGGGCGTTACCGATCCATTCCATCGGGGCAACATCGGGCAGGTTGTCAAAAGCGGTGTTGAGGGCGTCTACCTGCTCCGGCGAAAGCGCGTTTCTCAAAATCAAAAAGCCGTTCAGATCAAACATAAAGTCGTCCATCGCGGACGGTTGGCGCGGTTCCATAGGGCACGTTCCTTTGTGCGGGAATAGTTTTGATGGTCGGCGGAATCAGGCGCAAACTCGTTTGCGCCGCCTTCGTTTCGCCTGTGTTCCCGTGTGCGTATTGTAACCGCGCATCATCCAGTAAAACTGCCCACTTTCGCCGACAATATGCCGTATAGTAAGATATGCCGACGCGACCTGCCGACAAATTGCCCGCCGAACACGCGCACCTCGCATTCAAAGCATGGCGTTCCGCGCCCTCGGTCATGCCCCGCGCCCACACGCACACCGACTTGGAGTTTAATATTCCGCTTGGCGGCGACTTGGAATACTTTTTCGCCGGGCGATTTACCCGCGTTCCCGAAGGACATTTCGCCGTGTTTTGGGCAGGTGTTCCGCACCGTTTGACCGCGCAAACCGCCACCGAGTACCTTTGTCTGACGCTTCCGCTGGCATGGTTTCTCGCTTGGCGAATCGCGGGCGGCGCGTTCGCGGGGCGGCTTTTCGCGGGCGAACTGGTATCTCGCCCGGCAGATGGAGTGGAACTGGCACAGTTTACGCGGTGGGCAGATGATTTTAGCGAACCGAAGCAACCGGCGCGGGAACGTATCGCACTCCTCGAAGTCGAAGCGTGTTTGCGCCGTGTGGCACTCGAAACAACGACCGATGCCGCGCCTACTCCCGCACAAAAAATTACCGGAGGGCAAGCGGAGCGAATTGCGGCACGAATCGGCGAAACCTTCCGCGACCCCGAACTATCCGTGGACGCCGTGGCGGACGCGGTTTCGCTCCATCCGAAATATGCACTTGCCGTGTTTCGCGTCGCTTGCGGCATGACCGTGTGGGACTATGTGACGCGCCTTCGCGTGTCGCACGCACAAAGGCTGTTGCTAACGACCGACTGGAACATGGAGCGAATCGCCCACGAATCGGGGTTCGCGTCCTCCGGTCGGTTTTTCGTCGCGTTCCGCAAACAAACCGGCGGGATTACGCCGCGTTCTTACCGGGTGCAAAGTGGGTAGAATAGCGACATGAAAACGCTCTTGCTGATACTCGCCGCGTTTGCCGCCATACCCGCGTCCGCGCAGGAACCCGTCCCTGCGCTGCAAAAAAGCGCAAACGTGGATATTAACGGCGATGGCAAGGCGGACAGCGTATCGCTATCATCGAAAACCGATTCGTCGCGCTTCACGATTACCGTGAACGGCGCGAAACTTTCCGTAGCACCCGACTCCTTCTACGACGGTGTACCGGGATTTCAGGTGTTAAAACTCGCCGGAAATAGCAAGTCTCGCTATCTCGCGGTGCTACTGGTCGCTCCGAGCGATAACCGTGAGACGCGCCTGTATTTGTACAACGGCAAAACGATTCGACCGGCGGGAACGGTTCCCGGCGCGATTGTCGCGCCGAGCGGAATCGCCTACTCGGAGTGGTGGATGGGCTTTTGGCAGTGCAAAGCGAAGTTCGCGCCGGGTGCGAACGGAACCGTGCAGTTCGTGCCGCAAGCCGCGTATTATGTCGGTAAGTCCGGCACAGTGAAAGAAACGTTCGTGATTCGCACCGAGCCGACCGCGAACGCTCCCGCGGTAGCGAACGTCGCGCCGGGTAGCAAAGTCGAACTGCTTCTGTACAAACCGCTGGGCAAGATTCCCACCATGCCGGAGGAGGGATATTACTTGATAAAAACCGCGAGCGGTCAGTGCGGTTGGGTTAATTTCAAAGTGTTCGGCAAGAAGATTCCCGATTTGCCGTTCGCGGGCTAAAGCGTTGGCGTAGCATCTATTGTCAGAGCGGCGCGATCAAGTAGCGTCACGGTTCGCCCGCGAACGGCTATGGCTCCCGCGTCGGCGAATCCGTGCAGGGTGCGCGAGACGACTTCGCGCACGGTTCCAAGATGCGCCGCGATCCCGGCGTTCGTTTCCGGCAGGGTGAACGTGTCGCCGCTTCCTGCCGCCGCAAGCAGGTACGCGGCGAACCGGGCGCGTACCGAGTGGAGGGCTTGCGCTTTGAGCATTTCGGTCAGCCTACGGTTCTGCACCGCAAGAAGCCGAATCACGCCCCCGGCGATTTCGGGGTGCGCCGCAAGCAGAACCGCGAACGTTTCCCGCGCCACGACGAAAACCGCCGCGCCCTCCCCCACCGTAACCGCATGATAGGAGCAGTTACCGCCGTCAAAAGTTGCCGGTGCGCCAACCACTTCGCCGACGCGGGCGATGCCGAGGTTCAGTTCGCGCCCCCGCGTGTCCCACTTCAGCAGTTTCACCGCGCCAGAGACGACCACGAACAAGGGCGGGGCGGCGTCCCCTTCGGCGAAAAGCACGGTGTCCGCGCCGAGTTGCCGCACACGACCAGCACGAAGAAACGCTGTAAGCGTTTCGCCTGTCGCGTCGCGCAAAAAAAGTACCCGGCGCAGTGTTGTTTCCAAGGTTCGCACGACTTTACGGTATCACACCTTTTTTGCGCGGAGCGTGACAAAAGTCATCGCGCCGCGTTTTCGTCCCCGGTACGCTTAGAACCGAAGGAAACA
>JACMIU010000204.1 GCA_014380985.1 Armatimonadota bacterium
AACGTGCAAAATGCGCGGGTGCAACTCTCGAAACACCGCATCGCATCACCACTCACGGGTCGCGTCTTGGAAACCCGTGCTGAAATCGGCGAAATCGCCGCACCCGGTGTGCCGATTGCGGTTTTGTCGGATGTGCGCGATTTGCGGGCGGTGTTTGCGGTTCCCGAAGCGGCACGTCCCTTGCTTTCCGTAGGCAAGCGCGTCTCTCTCACCACCGACGCCTTACCCGGCAAAACATTTCCCGCCCGCGTCGCCGTGTTGAACTTTCAAGGCGATGCCCGAACGCGCACCTTTCGCGTCGAAGTCGCCGTTTCCAACGTTGCCGAAGCACTGCTTCCGAACATGACGGCACGGTTATCGCTTCCAGTCGGCACGGCGATGCGGCGCGTCACGGTTCCGGTATCGGCAGTCGCCACCGATCCGGTGAGCGGCGAGACGTTCGTACTTGCCGTGCGCGAGACCGGTTCAACGCGGCAAAGGGTCACGCTGGGTGAACCGATCGGTACGAACGCGGTGCGCGTCGTGAAAGGGTTAAACGGCGGCGAAACACTGGTAGCAAACCCTGACCGGTAATTAAAGAGGAAAACAAAAATGCAGGAAAATCTCTCAAACGTCTCTACATCATTTCCCGACTATTTACGCCATGAAATAGCGGCAAAAAAGCCTCATGTCAGCGCGCAGGAAACATGGGAATGGTGGTGCGGCGGACGCAGTGTGACAGTCACTGTTTGCGCTTGTTGCCCAGGTCGTGTCGGCTATCTAAAGGTCTGGGGAACGAATATCGAAACCGATATGGAAATCGGCACACTACACGGTGCCAAAGATTTCCATCCGCTATGGCAATGGTTGGAGTCAACCGACGACACGGAGATAAAATAAAATGAACCAAAACAACTCACTCACCCGCCTCTCGTTCCGCTTCAAACCGGTGACGTACCTGCTTACCGCACTTCTGATGGTTGTCGGCATAGTGGGTCTGCTTTCGATGTCGCGCCGCGAAGACCCCGACCTGAAGGGGCGGTTCGGGCAAATTATCGCCTTGTATCCCGGTGCGACCGCCGCACAGGTAGAAGATTTAGTCACCGAGCGTATCGAGCGTACTCTGCGCGAGGTAGACGACATTGGCGACGTAGAATCGGTGTCGCGCCCCGGAATCGCCGTGGTCGCGTTTGAAGCGAGCGACAACATGACCGGAACGCTCGACAAAATGATGGACGATGTGCGGGAGCGGATGAACGATGTTCGCGCCGATGTGCCAAGCGGTGTCACCGCTATCTCTGTCAACGACCGGTTTACCGACACGTCCGCACTGATTATCGGTGTGACGAATCCTGCAATGACCGATGCACAGCGCGAAACGATAGCGAAGCAGTTGCGAGACCGATTGCGCGTTTTGCCGGAAGTTGCCGAAGCGAAGCTTGTGGGCGATCAGACCGAGACTATAACAGTTGCTCTGTCGTCGCCGAAAATCGCGCAGTACAACGGCGCGGTAACACCCGACACGGTGGCAAACGCGCTTTCGCAAAACAACGTTTTGTCCGGTTCCGGTGGCTCCGCCCGAACCGGCGATGCCCGCTTAAACCTCGCCCCGACGGGTGAGTTTCGCACCGAGGACGATTTGCGTGCCGTGATCGTTGGCGCAACCGACGGCGGCTTGCCCATCTACCTGCGCGACGTTGCCACCGTCACCCGCGGCTACGCCGACCCATCGCCCACCCGGCTTCGCGTGAGCGGGAATGATGCAGTCGCCGTTTCGGTGACGATGCGGAAAGGCAAAAATATTTCCGCTCTTGGTGAAGAGGCGAAACAGGTAATTGCCGATTTGCAAAAAGTTGTGCCGTCCGGCACAGCGATTACCACCGTCAACGATTTGCCGCGCTCGGTGGAGGGTCGTATCGAGGGCTTTTTTCATGAACTGTGCCTTGCCGTCGTTATCATTTTTGCCGTGATGTTTTTATTCATGGGCTGGCGTTCCGCGCTACTGGTGGGGGCGGTCTTGCCCGTGTCGTTGATCGCAACATTCGCGGCGATGTGGCTCACGGGGCGCGACATTCAGCAATTAAGTATCGCTGCTCTGATTATCGCTCTGGCTTTGGTGGTGGACAATGCGATTGTGGTTTTGGACAACATCGAGGAAAAGATGGCGATCGGCGACACTGGGCGTGAAGAAGCGGCGATTTCCGGTACGGAAGCGTTGACCGCACCGCTCATTACGTCGAACATGGTGGCGATTCTGGGTTTTTTGCCACTCGCGTTCCTGCCCGGTGGCGTGGGCGATTTTGTCCGCGACTTGGGACTGGTCACATCGCTATCGCTTGCCGTGTCCGTGCTGGTGAATGTAACCCTGACCCCGCTACTGTGCGCGTCGTTTCTGCGGGCGGGACACGAGGAAAAGAAAACGCCGGTACAAAAATGGCTCGACGGCGTTATCGCCAATCTACGCGACGGCAAAGCGGGGCTGGCGCAATGGTCGCTCAAACGCCCCGCTCTGGTGGTCGCCATCGCGGTACTGGCATTCGTCGGATCGGTGTCGCTGATTCCCCGGCTTGGTTTTGCATTCTTTCCGCCCGCCGAGCGTGATCAGTTCGTGATAGACGTCTGGCTTCCCGAAGGACGCGACATTGTCGCAACCGGCGACGCGGTGCGCGTTGTTGAAAATCTTCTCTTAAAGGAGAAGAAGGAGAAGAATGTGCGCTCATTCGTGGCATACATCGGGCAGGGGGGTCCCCGGTTTTACTACAACATCACGCCGGAAGCCCCTGCCGCGAACTACGCGCAAATCGTGGTCAATTCGGCGTCGCTCGATGCTACGGACGAATTGGTTCCGCGCCTGCAAAAGACATTGCGAGCCGCAACGCCACAGGCACGGGTCGTCGTGAAGAAACTGGAGCAAGGTTCCCCGGTCGGTGCACCGATAGCGGTTCGCATCACCGGTGACGATACTCAAATACTGCGAAAACTGTCTGCCGACGTTCGGCGCGTCGTCGCGGGCACTCCCGGCGCGGTCAGCGTCTACGAGGACTACGCCGAACGCCCTCTGCGGCTTCGTGTGGCGGTGGATGATGACCGTGCCGCACCGCTCGGCATCACGTCTGCAAGCGTGGCGCGTCAGGTACGGCTTGCGTTTAGCGGCGAAACGGCAACTTTTTTGCGTGATGGCGACGAGCAGATTCCGGTGGATTTGCGCCTCGAAACGAGTGAGCGAGATGCGACCGATTTGCTCGACTTATATGTGGCGGGAAACAGTGTCACCGTGCCGCTTCGTTCCATTGCAACCGTGTCGCTCGCGCCGGAAGATGCTCGCATCGTGCGCCGCAACGCACAACACACGCTCACCGTCTTTGCGTACTCCGACGGTTCGCGTCTTGCCTCGGCGGTGCAGGCGGACGCGCAAAAGAGTCTTGCGAAACTAAATGTGCCGGACGGCTATCAGGTCTCCTTCGGCGGCGAATCGGAAAAATCCGGCGACTCGTTCGCGCAATTGCTAACCGTGTTCGCGGTAGCGTTCGTGTTCAATATCGTGATTCTGACCGTGCAATTCAACAATGCCGCGATAGTCGCGGCGGTACTTTCCGCGGTTCCTTTGGGCGTTATCGGCGCGATTCCCGGTCTGTTTTTGGCACATCAAAACTTCGGCTTCATGGCGTTTTTGGGAATAATGGCACTGGGCGGTTTGGTAACAAACCATACAATCTATATTTTCCACTATGCGCTGGAGGAGGCGCACGAACAGGGTTTGACGATGGCGGATGCCCTCATTGCGGCATCGCGGCGACGGCTTCGCCCGATTCTGCTCACCGTGCTACTGTCGGTCGGCGCGTTGCTCCCGCAAGCCTTCTCCGGCTCGCGCCTGTTTCCGCCGCTCGATTGGGCGATTATCGCGGGACTGACGGTTTCCACGTTCCTGACAATGATCGTGGTTCCGAGCGTGTACATCCTGCTTCGCGGGAAGCAGACGGAATCGGTTCCACCAGGCAACGAAGGTTTTCCTTTGGAACGGTAACCGCGACATAAAGCGCGTGTCAATGCGCGGGCAGAAACAAACCAGTAACGTTTGTTTCTGCCCGCGCATTGACATACGCGCCCGGTATTGTCTACAATACGCTTGCAGCCGCCGATGAACCCCGCCGACACTTCCCCCCCCACCGACGCCGCGCTTTTGACCGCCTTGCACGAGGTATTGTCGCTACTCGCGCAGGACGACGCGCCGGAACCGGTGTTCGCACAAGCCGCCGAAAAAGCCTTGCTCCTCACCGGGGCGGCGTCGGCGTTTGTCGCCCTGCTCGACCCGTCCCGCGAACAACTGAGTTTTGAAACCGCGCTTGGCGACAGTACCGACGGCATGGTGGGAACCAAAGTGCTTGCCGCCGATTCCCTGCTCGGAACCACGGCGCGAACCGGCGAGGCACGGCTCTATTACCGTCCCGAAAAAATCGTCACGGGTTCGGGCGATCCGCTTTCCGCCGCCGTGGTCGCGCTGTTCGCCGGGGGGGTTCCCATGGGAGCGTTCGCGGTGCTGAACAAAGCTGGATCACGCCCGTTCGACGGCGCGGACTTGCTGATACTTTCTACGCTCGCTAAAGCCGCGTCGGTCGCATTAGTCGGGGCGAAGCGGCGCGACGACGGCAAGCGGCAGTCCCGCGAACTCGGCATTTTGTACAACGCCGTGCGCGGAATCGCCGGGCATTTGTCGGTGCAAGAAGTGCTTTCCGCAGTGATGACGCAAACCGCCGCGCACCTGCCCGGCGCGGCGGGCGCGGTGTTTTTATACGGCGACGACCGGCACGGTTTGTTTGTCGCCGCCGAGAACGGTTTGAGCGCGGAAGAACGCGAAACGGTGTTGCCGGTCGGCGAAGGCGTGGCAAAGGCGATTTTGTCCGCCCAGCGTCCCGTTTTTCTGCAGTTTGACGGGGGCGACGCGCCGGAATCGTCGCGTCTTTTCGCGTCGCCCTTCCCCGACCTCGGCATTCGCTCCGGCATCGGATGCGCCTTGCGGTCGGGCGACACTACGCACGGCTTGCTCCTCGTTCTATCGCGTAGCCCGGCGGGCGCGTACACATTAGCCGACGCCAATCTGATGTCGGCTTTAGCGTCGCAAACCGCGAACGCCTTAGACAACGCCCTGCTGTTCGAGGACGCCACGCGACGCGCCGAAGAAGCCACCACGCTTTACGAACTGTCGCAAACCGTGTCGTCGTCGCTCGATAGCGCGACGATTCCCGAACGGGTCGCCGACGCCGTGGTGTCGCTTCTCGCCGTGGACAAGTTCGCGCTGTTCTTGGAGAAGGAACCCGGCGATTCGCTGTCGCTGATAGCGTCGCGGGGCTTGTCCCCCGGCGTCGCGGAGAAGTGGCAACCCGCTTTAGGCGACGGTTTGCCCGGCTGGGTGATGGAGTTTGAAACCCCGACCGCCGTCGCCGATATTTCCGCCGACCATCGCAACGCCGCCGCCGCTTATCCCGTGCAAAACGAAAGTGTCGCGTCGCTCGCGTGTATGCCGCTACAAGCCGCACAGCGCACGATTGGCGTCTTATGCGCCCTGTCCTCGCGCCGCCGCTTTTTCACGATTGCCGAGATGGAGTTACTCTACACGGTGGCGAACCAAGCCGCGATTGCCTTAGAGAACGCCCGCATCTACGCCGACGTGCGCGAAAAAGGGCGCGAACTTCGTAAATATTTTCACCGCGTCGCCCGCGCCTTGGGGTCGGCGCAGTCGCCCCGCGCCGTGCCGCATTTAATCGCCACCTTGACATTAGAAATCATGGGCGGCGACCGCTGTGCCCTGTACGAAGTCAAAGAGATGAATGGCGAACGAATGTTGGAACTGGTGGCGCGGCACGGTTTCCGCTTGTCTTATGAGCCGGAAGGCGCGGGCGCGGCGACCAACCTTCGCGCCACCGAACCGCCTGTCCCCGTCACGTTCGCGGCGACCGACGAACACCCGTCCGGCTGGGTAGCGCGGCGCGGTCGCTCTTTGGTCGTGGAGGAATTGGGCGAGGACACGCGCTTCGACCGCGCCCTGACCCGACCGGCGCGGGGGAAAGCCGGTTCGCTCGTTGCCGTGCCACTCCGAAGTGCGGGCGACACGGTGGGGGTCTTAGAAATGTACACGCGCAAAGAACGCCGTTTCCGGTCGGAGGATTTGCGCCTGCTACTGACGTTCGCGTCGCAAGCCACGGTGGCGTTTTCCGCCGCCCGCCTCGCCGATGAGCGCGAATCCGCCGCGCACGAACTGCAGGCATTGCGCGAAACGCTTGCCGCTTTGCAGTCACTGAGCGAGTGAAACTACGACTTACTCCAGTCCACGCACGGCGCACCGATGCCATTAAAGTCCGACACGTTGCGCGTCACCACGGTAAAGCCGTGTGCCATTGCTTATGCAGCGATGCGGCAGTCCTGCGAGCCATTGCGAATTAGTTTTGCGCTGAACGTGCGGAAAAGGGCGTCGGCTTCCGTGGAGTAAACTGCGATTTGGAATTGC
>JACMIU010000205.1 GCA_014380985.1 Armatimonadota bacterium
AACTGCTCCAACAGGCACTCGAAGCCGTGACGGGTGACGTTCCCGAAACGCTGAACCCGGTGACGATGCGCGAACTCGGCTTGGACGAGACCGAACGCGCCCGCATCTTGGATGCGTTCACGGGCTTCTCGATTGACCGCTACGAGAAGCCGGGCGCGAACCGCTACCGCGTCGTGGTGCGTTCGCGGGACTCGGCGGGAACGGTGTTTGAACTCACGGAAGCCGGAGTGCGAGAAGCCTCCCGGTAAAAATAATGGGATGGTGTACCCAAAATCAATTGCGGTTAATCCGAAGGGGCGATATAATTTTTTCATCAGGTGTTTTTGACAGTGTTGCCCCTTCTGTTGTTTTCCGATAATAGATGAACCGCCCTACCGGAAAAAGTTTTTTGCCTTTTCCCCGTCGTCCGAACGAAAGGTACTGCCTCGTTGATCCTGTCCCGTTTTCGGTTTATTAGCGTTTGCGTTCTCGCCGGAGTCGTCGCCGCGAGTGTTGCCCACTATGGTTTGCATAGCACCGTTTCCAATGAACTTCCGGCATCCGTGGTTACCGCTCCCGTGATCGCCTCCCCCGCGACGCGCACCGTTGCGATGAACCGCTTCGCGCCGAACTACGCGACCGACCTGCTCAACCTGCGCCGCTGGCAAAAAACCGCTATCGCCGTGTATGTGGAATTGCCGAACGCCCCGCGCCGCGACTTTCCCGCCATCGTGCGCGAAGGAGCCGCCCTCTGGTCGCCCCACGCCGCGAATACCGTGGCGATACATTTCACCGAAACCCGCGCCGAAGCCGATGTTTGCGTTTCGCTCGTGGACAAAGGAACGCTTCCCGACGGAGCCATTGGGCGCACCGAAGTCACGTACCGCAACCGCGACAACGTGATTGTCGCCGCCAATGTGCGCCTTGACCGTTCGCTCAAATCCGACCTGTTAGCGCAGGTCGCCGCACACGAACTCGGTCACGCGCTCGGCATGGAAGGGCATAGCGTGGACAAAACTGACCTGATGTACGCCCGCGCTCATCTGCCCGCCGCCATCACCACCCGCGACTCGAACACGCTGACGTTCAACTACAGCCTTGCCGCCACCCGTGCGAACGCCCGACCCGCCGCGCAGGTTTCCGACGCGAAGGTCGCCGCCTCCGGCGAAACGAAATCGGGCGCAGTCCCTGCGCCCACTCTGCCGTTCGGAGGAACCACCACCGCCGTCGCGTGTTCGCTTCCTTAGAACGCGAGGCGTTCGCCCGCGTACTTAAACGTTGCCGACGCGCCGATAGTATGCGATAATGCACGTAAGCCCTATGTCCGTGAAACCCGGTATTGCCGACACCATTAGCGACGCCGCGATGAGCGACCCTGCCGGGACGACCGTCGTCTGCCGCACAGGACGTTCCTGCGAGATGCTCGCGCTCGGTTCCTCGCGTCCCGAACGGGCACGCGAAACCCGCTCGCTTCGCCGCGCCGACGCCCTTGTCGCCGCCGGACAAACCGAAGCCGCCCTCGCGCATTTGCGCCGTCTGACACAAACCCTGCCCGGTGCGACCCGCGCCTCGCTCAAGATGGCACGGCTCCTGAAAGAAACCAAGCGCGTCGCCGAAGCGTTGACCGTGCTTCGCACCGCCGCCACCGCCGCCCCAACCAACCCCGCCCCCCGTGAAGCGTTAGCCGAACTCGCTCTCGAAGTCGGCGCGATTCCCGAAGCGATTGTTTCCGCTAAAGCGTTGATGCTTCTGCTTCCGCGCTCGATTCCCGCCCGCGATATTTTGTCCGCCGCCTACTTGCAAAGCGGGTTGCTTCCCGACGCCCTGCGAATGGCGCAGGAATTGTGTCGCCTCGATCCGGGTGAGCCGCTCCACCATTTCAAGCGCGGCGTACTGCTTCAACAGATGGGGTTGGTCGCCGGGGCAACCGAGGCGTACCTGCGGGTGCTGTCGGACGGCGAGGCAAGCGGCGACGAGGAGTTTTTGCAGGAAACCCGCGACGCGCTGGAAATGCTTGATAACTACCAACTGCGGCAAATAGCCATTCTCGCGGTGGAGGACGCGCCGTTTCGGGCGAACCTGCGCCGCGACCCGTTTGAAACCGTGATGGATAAGGGTTTTCGCTTGTCGCCCGCCGGTGTCGCCGCCCTATCGCGCCTGTCGCTCGACGATTTGCCGTCCCCCCCGGCGTGGCGTCACCACTTCTACCACTGAGGCGCGGCGGGGATGTTCCATCCCCGCCGCGCTGAACGTTTGGAGACGCGCACGAAACGGTATACTGTTCACACAATGACAAGCGACGGGGAACCGGCAACAAACGGCGAAAACTTCGTTTCGTCCGCCGAGGGACAAAGTGGCGCAGTTTCTGCGCCAGATTCCGTTTCGTCCGATTACAGGGTTTTAGCCGTGGACGATGAGCCGACCATTCTTCGCCTGATTGAGTTTGTTCTTGACCGGCAGGGCTACACGGTACACACGGCAACCGATGGGGACGACGCCCTTGTCGTTGCCGCGCAGTTTCGCCCGCACCTGATTATATTAGACATCATGATGCCGCGCAAGGACGGTTTCGCGGTCACGGAGGCGATTCGCGCCCACCCCGATTTGGCGCACACTCCGATTATCGTACTGTCGGCAAAGGCGCAGGATACCGACCTCGCGCAGGGCGAAGCGGTAGGCGTGGATGCGTACCTGACCAAGCCGTTCGAGCCGGACGCTCTCATCGCGGCGGTGGAAAAATATCTGCCCGCGCTGTCTCCACCGAAATAAATTAACGGCGTCCGCTGGGTCGTGCAGGAGAAACGTTGCGCTTTGGCGAACTGTACCCAAATATCCCGTTTGCATAGGTGAAACAAGTTTCACCGGTAAAGGAATCGAAGAAAGCCGTATGTCCGTTCCCTCGAACCCCTCACTCGATGGAGGCAGTTGGTCGCCGGAGCGCGAACTCAATGAATCCGCGCCGCGCCGCTACGTCCCGTCGCCGTACCCCGACCGCAACCAGCCGAACGTAATCGTGTTGCTCGGACTGGGTGGACTTCTGCTCGTGGTCGGATTGGTGCTGTTTTTCGTGTCGTCGGTGAACGCCGACAAAGCCAGCGACGTGCCGTATATTCTCGGCGGAGCGTTGTTCAGCGTCGTCGGCGGGGTGATGGTGTCGATCTACCCGGCGAAGCGCAAGGCGCACCTCGAACGGGCGGCGAATCTGGTGGAGAACGGCGCACCGATGATGGCGCGAATCGTGAAGGTGGACAACGAAACCGGCGATTCGGAGTACGGGCGATTGGTGACATACATGGTCAACCTGCCCGGCGAATCGGTCGAGGCGCGGCGCGAGGTGAAGGTGGACGACCGCGTTTTGCCAAAGCGGATACCGGGTCCGACGACCGCGCTTCTTGATTTTCGCACCGGCGATGTCGAACTGTACTGCGCCCTGCCGTATGTCGCCGTCAGTAAGTTCGCCGCACCGGCGGCAAGCGACCTGTCGAAAGAAGCCGGATTGCCCGTGGCGCAAACTCCCGCGAAGCCGACGATGACGAATCCCGGCATCACGCCGCGCCCCGCCTCGATGCCCGCCGCACCGGAAGCGTTCTCGCCGCCGCAAGCCGGCGAGCCTGATATGGCATCACTGGGGGGATTAGGAGCAATGGGAACGCAAGCCCCGCCGCCCGAAGAACCCGAAGCGAAACCGAAGGAGCCAAAGCGCACCGCCCCGACCGCCAATCCAAGCGCGGCAAAACTGCCGTGGGAAAAATAATCGGCGATTGCAAGTGCTTGCCGTGTCCCGCGCCGACGCCCGCGCCTTTCTCCTCCGCGCCTTTGCGCTGGATGGCTTTCAAACCCTGCCGACCGTGGCGGACGCCGTGGAAACGCTCGGCTTTGTGCAGGAAGACTCCATAAATGTTTGCGGACGGATGCACGATCTTGTTTTGCGAAACCGGGTGCAACACTACCGTCCCGCCGACCTGAGCCGTTATCTGTACGGCGAGCCACGCCGCGCTTTTGAGTACTACCTGCCGAACCTGTGCGTGTTGCCCCTCGCCGATTACCCGTACTTTCTGCCCGCGATGCGCTCCCGGCGCGACGCGGACGGGCGATACGGCAAACTTTCCCCCGAAGAGGAAGCCGCCGCGAGCGTTCTACTTTCCGCGATTGACACGAGCGGCGCGATCTTCCTGCGTGACACCAAAGGCATCGGCGACGCGCACGGTCATACGGTTTCCGGTTGGGGGACGCGCACGCGCCTGTTGTCGTTCGTCGCCGATAAACTGTTCTGGCACGGCACACTCGGAATCTCCCGACGCGACGGCTTTTTACGCTCGTTCGACCGCGCCGAGAACCTGTTTCCCGCCGCCGTTTTGAACGCGCCGGTTCTCGAAGGCGGCGAGGCGACGCGCCAACTGATGCGCAAAAAACTCCAGTCCCGCCGCCTATTCCGCCTTCGCGCCGTTGAAAAAGCGGCACTGGGCGAAAACGAAACCATGCCGGTACTTATCGAAGGCGACCCGAAACCGTGGCACATCCTCACCGACGACCTGCCGCTACTGACCAATCCCGCACCCTCCGCGCCGCCGACGCTTTTCCTGCTCGCACCGCTCGACCCTCTTGTCTACGACCGCGCCCGAACGCGCTTCCTGTTCGATTTCGACTATACGTGGGAAGTCTACGTGCCGGAGGCGAAGCGCAAGTGGGGCTACTACGTGTTGCCGGTGTTACTCGGCGACCGCCTTGTCGGGCGCATCGAACCGCGGGTAGACAAGACCGGCGCGGTGCGCGTCGTTTCGCAGTCATGGGAATCGGGCTTCGACGCGGGCGCGATTACCGACCCGCTCGCCGAACGCCTCGCGGGATTGACGACGCCTTCGCATCCTCCGCGCCGTGATTGACTCGCGCTGGCACTGGGTAATTTTTCTCACGGGAGCGAAAAAATCATGAAGCGAATCTTTATTCTACTACCAGTGACGATGGTGCTGTTTTGCGCGAGCGCGGTGCGGGCGCAGGACTTCTCAAGCGTCGGCGACGCGGGCATTAGCATGGGTGACGCCACGATTTCCCAGATCGAAACCGGGTTGGTGACTGAGGGCATCCGACGAAAATCGGGCGGAGCGAAACCCGGCAAAAAGGCGACAGGCAAAAGCGCAAGCACAACATACCGCAGATCGCCGCAAATCACGCAACGCGTTGAGGCTCAGTTTGTTCAGTACGCCACTCGTTTATCGCCGGTGGCGGGCAAAAGCGTTGCCGCCGACCTGAAGCGGTTCGATCCGGCTCCGGTCTGGAACAAAAACGTCGCCGGATACGGCTTGCGCTCCGGCGACATTGCCGACGCGATTGCGGGGTACTACATTCTTAATTTTGTGATTGCTAACAAGCACACCGTTAATCCGACGCGAGGGCAAGTACGGGCGTTCCGCGACCGACTGAAAACGGCATTGCAGAAAAATCCGACGGTTGGAACGTTCACCAACGCGCAGAAGCAGGAGTTGGCGGAAGCATTGATGCTCAACTTTTTGTATCAGCAGAAATCGTTCAGCGATGCTGTATCGAAAAACGATACCGCCGCTTTGACGAAACTTGCCACCGCCGCGACCCGTCGCTTCCAAGCGGAACTCAAACTCGACCCGACGACGCTCACGCTCACGGAAGCCGGGCTAAAGCCCCGGTCTTGACACCCGCTTACAAGCCTTGTTTTTTCATCAGCGGCGGCAGGAAGCGGTTTAGTATTTGGGCAAAAGCGTTGATCACGAACCGGCGCGGGGGCGATAAATGCCGAAGATAGAACGCGCTGTACTCGATCACGCCGGTTGCCCCGCGCAGTTTCTTGAAATGCGCCGCGCCCGCCGAACCGTGGAGCCGCAAGCCTGCGTCACACGCCGCCTCCATGAACATAAAGCAAGCAATCCGGTACAACGCTTCGGAGCGCGGACGGACGGTGTCGTACCCGACTACCGGCGGCGTCATTATCCCCGCCCGCTCGAACATTCCGGCGACTGCCACAATCTCGCCCCCGGCATTTCGGGCGACGCGGTAGGTAATCATGTGGGTTCGGTGCGTCATTTGGATATACGCCGGAGTGAAAACCGGATTGAGTGCCGAATACCGCCCGACGTAGAGCAGGTAGTACAGATCGGCGATTCGCCGGGCGTCGGCGTCGCCGATGTGCGTCAGTGTTTCCACCGACAAGCCCGAACGCCGAAGCGCACGGCGGTCGTTGCCGTGTTCGGAGCGCGGTAGCCAGTCGCGCCCAAGATCGTCCACCACCCACACCTGCCGCGACGGAATCAGCGTCCAACCGTCGTCGCGCACGGCTTGCAATAGGCGCGGCGACGACCATTCATCGAGCGAGCGAATCGCCAGCAGGTGACGCGGGAATCGCTCGATGAGCAGTTGACGCATCTGCGGCAAACCGTCGCCGTGCCAGTCGCCGTGCAGGTTGGTAGACAGCATCCAGTTATCCAGATGTACCACGCGATTGATTTGCGCCGCCCGTAAAATGCGGTCAAAAAGTGCGATTAATGCGGAAGCCGGAAGCCGCGCCGCGCCGATGTCCACTATGCCCAATTCCTGCCGTGCGTACAGAACATAGGCACTGTGCGGGCGGCAAACATAACTGCCGCCGATTTGCCCATCGTCTACCGTGACCGGCAGGGCGCGGTCGCCGTGTTGCAGGAGCAGTAACCGCGTTTCCACGTTGGAAATCATGGTTGGGACGCCTGCCGCCGCAATTGCTGTTAGGTACTCGCGGGCGACGTTCGCCTCGCGGGCGACGTTCGCCGCGCCGGTGGTATCCGCGCCGGGTTCGAGCAAAACCGGCGTCACGCGAAGTTCTCCCCGTTCCATTCGATATTCGCCGTGGTCTGCTCGGTGGTGGTGCGCCCGTAAATTAGCCCGGTCGCCGTGAAACGGAGCGCGTCCAGAAGCGTACCGAGAAACGGCAACCGGTTCCCCGTGCGTCCGGTCACGTCGCGCCCACGCCGCCAAACCGCTAAAAACTCGCGGAATCGCCCCCCCACCACAGCCTTCGGAAACCCCAATGCCGCCATCGCAGGCGCAAGGTAGCGCGTTCGTCGCCCCGATACCATCAGTGGCGGGGGCGGCGCGACGCCTTTCCCCAGAATCGCCCGCGCCATCGCGGGATCGGCATCAAACAGGTGAACACCGCTCACGGCACGCGGGTTGCACTCCATCGCCACCGCCGCCCCGGTTTCGCTCACCATCAGATCGAGCGATAAATGCCCGGTCATGCCGGTCGCCTCTGCGATGGCGTGCGACGCTCCGGCGACGCCCGGCGCAACCACGGATTCAAAAGCGATTGCCGCCCGCCCGTGCCGCCAGACCGGACGGTACGCCGCAAACGCCACCACTTTGCCGTTCCGCACCGCCGCCCACGAGCAAATCTCCTCGCCGGAAACGAAGCGTTGCGCGACATAGCGGCGCGACACGGAGATTTGTAGCCGTGCGATTTCGCTCTCCGTGGGGCGAATCAGGGTTTGCGTCGAGAACCGGGAGTATTCAGGTTTCAAGACCATCTCGCGCAGGGGTAGCGGAACCGCCGCGAGTTCGGTGGGGATGGAAACAAGAAAGGTTTCCGGCACGGGAACGCCGCACTCTTGCGCAAGGCGTGTGAACTCCCACTTGGAATGCAACCGGCGCAGGTCGGCGAGTGGTGGCGCGAACAGGCGATCCGCGTAGCCGTCCGTTGCCGCCGCCGCGGACAGGTAAAACACTTCTTCACACGTCGGAATAATTATTTCGGGGTCAAGACGCCCGACCAGCTCCGCCATGTCGCGCCGAAACCGGGCGAAGTCATAGCGCGGCGAAGCGAACCGATGCAACGACACGCGAGGGCGCAAACACCGCGCCGCGAACGGATTCACGCAGTCCGCCAGATGGGTTTCATAGCCCGCGTCCCGAAAGGAGCGGGCGAGATCCACGGCGACCGGCGCACGTGCGCCGGTGATTAAAACGACCCGGCTCACGGCGCGGCGGTCGGCTCCGTTCGCTCGTCCGCCCCGACGCCCAAACGATGCACCGCGATCATGTCCTGTAGCCCGCCTATTCGGCGAATCAGCCCCGACACGTGATCTACGCCCGCCGACTGGAAATCAATTCGCATTCGCGCCGTGCCGGTTTGCTGGTTGCTCGATGTGTGAATGCCGACGATAAACGTGCTGTTTTCGCTGAAAATCTCGGTGATGTCGCGCAAAAGCCCCACGCGGTCGGCGGATTCCAGCAGAATGCCGGTATCAAAGCGCGTGGTCACGCCCGCGCCCCAGTCGGCTTCCACAAGGCGTTGCGGCTCGGTTTTGCGCCAGTTGGTCACATTGACACAACCGTCGCGGTGAAGCACCATGCCCTTGCCCCGCGAAACATAGCCGACAATCGGGTCGCCCGGTAGCGGCTTGCAACAGTTGGCGCGGGTAATCGCCACGCCGTCCACGCCGTCCGGCTCGATAGCGAGTTTGCCCGCGCCCGGCAGTTTACGCCCGATTTTCCCGTCACCGTCGCCGGGGGTGTCCGTGTGCGGAAGCAGGTCGGGGCGCAAACGGTTCACCACCACGCCGGTTGGTGTGTCGCCAAAGCCCACCGACGCGAACAGGTCGCTCGCGGTTTCCTTGTTCATCGCCGTCGCGTAAGCGATCATTCGTTTGTTGTCGCGCAAAACCTCGGTTGGCAAGCCCTGATGCACCAGCTCGGCTTGGATCAAATCGCGCCCGCGAATCACGTTCTCGGCGTAGCGCAGTTTGCGAAAGTGCGACTTGATTTTCGAGCGGGCGTGCGACGATTTGGCAAAAAGTAGCCAGTCGAGCGACGGATGCGACTGCGGGCGCGTGACGATGGAGCAAATATCGCCGTTCTGCAACTTGTACGACAGCGGCACGATGCGCCCGTTCACCTTCGCCGCCGCTGCGTGTTCGCCCACGTCGCTATGCACCCGGTACGCGAAGTCCACCGGCGTCGCGTTGTTCGGCAAATCGAGAACGTCACCCTTCGGGGTAAACACGAACACTTGGTCGGTGAACAGGTCGGACACCACGCCGCGCAGAAAGTCGGAAGAGTCTTTGGCGTCCTGTTGCCAGTCGAACAACTGTTGCCGCAGGAACGCCATCTTGCGGTCGAAATCGTACTTGCCGCCTGCGTTCACCGCGCCCTCGCCGCGCTCCTTGTACGCCCAGTGCGCCGCCACCCCGAACTCGGCGATACGGTGCATTTCCCATGTGCGAATCTGCACTTCGAGCGGGTCGCCATGCGGTCCGTACACTTTCGTATGAAGCGACTGGTACAGGTTCGGCTTGACCTTCGCTACGTAATCATCGAACTTTCCGGGAATCGGCAGGTACACATCATGCACCACGCCGAGCGCGGCGTAACACTCCGGCACCGAGCCGACAATCACGCGAAGCGCAATCAAATCGTACAAATCGCCGACGCCGATTTCGCTTTTCCTTATCTTGTTGCGAATACTCCACAGGTGCTTGGGGCGTCCTTGAATCTCCGGCGTCATGCCCATCGCGGCGAACCCGTCACGCAGTTTGTACACGGCGTCGCGGATGTCTTTTTCGCGGTCGCGGCGTGTGCGGGCGACTTCCCGCGAAATCTCCTCGTACTCTTCGGGGTACAGATACTTGAATGCCAGATCTTCGAGTTGCCACTTGACCTGCCAGATACCGAGGCGGTGGGCGAGCGGGGCGAAGATTTTCATAGTCTCCTCCGCCACCTTTTTTTGTCGGTGCGGGGCAAGTCCCGTAAGCGTCCTCATATTATGAAGCCGGTCGGAGAGTTTGATCACCATGACGCGGAAATCTTTCGCCATCGAGAGCAAAATCTTCCGCAGGTTTTCGGCGGACGAGCGCGTTTCC
>JACMIU010000206.1 GCA_014380985.1 Armatimonadota bacterium
CGTTGCTCGCGGAAAAAGCGGACGGCTACCGCGAAGCGCGGCAACTTCAGTGGGTCAACTGTGACCGGCGTGATGCCACGCCGGTGACGCTCCCTCTCGGCGTGACCGGCGACTACAACGCCCGCGCCCCGCAAAGCGCGGAACTGGTCGCTACGGGTGATGGGACGTGGTGGACGCAGAACGGCGTCGTATTTCATTCCGACGCAACCGGCACGAAGCGCGAATGCTACGTTCCGTGGAACGGCGCGGGCGGCACGGTTTCCGCGTTAATCGCCGACGAACACGGCGCGTTTGTGGCGACGAACAAAGGCGTTCGCCGCATCGTGCCGGGGCAATTGAGCGAAACCGATGGCTACAACGGCTATGTGCGGGTTCCGCTCGGCGACGAGTTTGCAGAACCGCGCACCGACCGCGACCGGCAGTTGCTCACGGGCATCGAGGAGTGGCAGGGCGTGCCGTACAAATGGGGCGGCAACACCAAAACCGGCGTGGACTGCTCCGGCTTTGTCAGCGCGATGCACAGCGCGTTCGGCGTGAGCATTCCGCGCACCTCCGCCGCGATGGGAAGTACAAAGCAGGGCGTTCGCGTCAAGAGCGAACTGCGTTATGGTGACACACTGGTGTACCCCGGTCATGTCGCGCTGTATTTAGGCAACGGGCGCACGGCGGAAACCGTGGGCGGCGACAGCCGGGGCGCACCCGGCTCGGTCAGTAAATCAACGATTTGGCGGCGGCGCGACGTGGTAGTCAAGCGATTTTTGCCGTAAAACGGTGCTATGCCTGATTCCGCGAAAACGCAACCCGACGTGGTAAGTCCGTCCCTTTTGTTCCGGCAGAACGCCGTGGTGTGGGGCTTGTGCGCCGTTCCGTTCGCCGTTATCGCCGCAACTCTTCTATTCCTGCAAACCGCGATGCTCGCGCTCGGACACTTTCCTCGCGCCATGATTGACGACCCGAAAATCACCCTGCCGCGTCACCCTATTGCCTACGCGCAATACGAGCAATTCGACGAATGGGGTTTTCTTTCGGTGCTGGTGGCAATCGCGGCATTGATTGCCGGTGGTGTCTTCGTAGCACACCTGCGCCGCATGAAATGGTTGTATACCGGTTCCGGCATCGTGTACGTGGGAACACTGGCTTCGTTTATTGCGTTCCTGCCGCTCTGGCTACGCATCGCGTATTGGGTAGCAGACTAAGGCGCGACCCGCTTCAGGCTCGCCGTCAGGTCGTTTCGATTGACGTGGCACTCGTTCCGCGTCACCCGCGTTGTTTGCTCCCATGGCTCGTAGCCGTCTCGTTCGACACGAATCGTGTAGTCACCGACACGCTCATAGGCACCGGCTACCGAAACCGGAGTGTTTGGGGGAGTCAGACGGGTTTCGGAATAAATAGATTCGTAAGTGCGCAACGTTTCGGTGTAGTCACCGCTTTGCAAGGTGACAACCGAATCCCTCACAAGCGTGATTCCGGTTTCGGCGTCAACGACTCGCAATACAATTCCCGGCACAACGTCGGCGGTGCAACCGTCACTACCTCCACAACTGTGGCACAGTAGCGCACATAGCGCGGCGGCAAAAACAAGAGCGAATCGAGGCATAAACACTTTCCTTCGCACCATTCGACCCGCGTTGCCCGCTTTCCTTCAATTTCTCGCATGGCAAATCGGCGATTTGGGCGTATCATAACACCGTGACAGACACGCAAACTTTTCCGCGCAATATCGTTCTGGTCGGGTTTATGGGATGCGGCAAATCTACCGCCGGACGCACCCTTGCGGCGCGGCTCGGCAACGGGTGGCGGTTCGTGGATACCGACACGCGCCTTGCGGAAGTCGCCGGTTGCGATATTCCGACCTTGTTCCGGCGCGAAGGCGAAACCGCGTTTCGGGAGCGCGAGGCGCAAATCCTGTCCGGCTTGAGCGCGGGCGAAAAATTGGTGATTGCGACCGGCGGCGGGGCGGTCATGCACGATGGCAATATCGCCACACTGCGTTCGGCAGGCTTGGTCGTTTGGCTCACGGCGCGGGTGGATGTTATCGTCATGCGAACCGAACGGCGCGAAGCCGACCGCCCCCTACTCGCCGCCCGCGGCGACACGCCGCTGTACACGCACATTCTGAACCTGCTCGCGGGTCGCGCCCCGTTCTACCAACAAGCGGCGCACTTGATTGTGGACACGTCCGACCGCGCTACCGAATCTATCGCGGCGGAAATCGAACGAAAGGCAATCGCATGGCAGAAATCGTGAACGTGCCACTCGGTGGCGGACGTGCTTATGATATTCATATCGGCGCGGGAACGCTCCGAAACGTCGGCGAAATCGTCCGCAGCGTGGCGCGTTCGAGCCGTGTGGTTATCGTTTCGCAACCGGGCATCATCAAACACTACGGGCAGATGGTCACTGATTCGCTTTCTAACGCTGGATTCGACGTAGATGCGATTCTGTTTTCAGCAGGCGAGCGTTACAAAAACCTGCGGACTTTGGAGTCACTGTACGGCAAACTCTATAACCTGACGCCCGCGATTGACCGCAAAACGCTGATAATCGCGCTGGGCGGCGGCGTGGTCGGCGATGTCGCGGGCTACCTCGCGGCGTCGTACCTGCGCGGACTTGACTACGTGCAGGTTCCAACAACGCTTCTTGCGATGGTGGACTCGTCGGTCGGCGGCAAAACCGGGATTGACTTCGCGCAGGGCAAGAACCTCGTCGGGGCGTTCCACCAACCCCGTGCCGTAGTGGTGGACACCGACACGCTTTCAACCCTGCCGAAGCGCGAACTCGTCGCGGGATTCGGCGAAGTTATCAAATACGGCGTGATTAGCGACCCCTCCCTGCTCACGCGGACGCGGGACATCGGCTACGACCGCGCCTATGAAGCCTTTGTGAATTACGCGATACGCCGCTCCTGCGAAATCAAGGCGGACGTGGTGACGCGGGACGAATACGAAACCACCGGCTTGCGGGCGTCGCTCAACTTCGGGCATACCGTCGGTCACGCTCTCGAATCGGCGACCTTCTACAAACGCTACAAACACGGCGAGGCTATCGCAATCGGCATGGTATCGGCGGCGTGTATCGGCGAGACGA
>JACMIU010000207.1 GCA_014380985.1 Armatimonadota bacterium
CAGTTCTTCGATATTGTGACCACCGGCGCGGGGCTTTCCGGCGCGAACACGGTGGCGATTCCGGCGGGCTACACGTTCGCGCCGGTCGGCAACGTCGGGCGACTGACCTTCGTCGGCGCATCCGTCGTACCGGAGTCGGGAACTCTGCCGCTTCTGCTATCCGCCATCACCATCGGCACGATAACATTCGCGGCGCGGCGACGATTCGCGGCGTAGCCGGGCAACAGCAAAAGAACCGCGCCTCCCGATTTCGGGGGGCGCGGTTTTTTTGTCGCCCCGCTCCGCGAAAAAAGCAAACTTTTGTTTGATTATTGTTTGATTTGTTTGTTACAATATAGGGGAGCGAAAACGGTTCTACCGCAACCGGCGGCGTGAGATTTCGCACAACCGACCGGCGACAAACCCCGCTATAGTGCCGGTGGCACGGTTTTTGCGAACGAAGTCCCACGGGAAGCCGGTCGCGCCCGTGTGCCATGCGCGATGGTCGGCGGCGAAACTTTGAACGTCACGCGATTTTTTTACCTATGTCTGCTATGCCCATTCGCTCAAAAGGAGCCAAGATGATTGTTTCCCCTACTGTTCCCGCGGTGGAAGCGTTACCACCCGCGCTTAGCGACTCCCTGCCACTACCAATGCCATCCGCCCCCGCCGACACCGATACCGCGCCCGACGCCCTCACGACTGCCGACACTTCCGCTTTTTTGGGACGCCTGACGCGCACCGCTCTACTATCGCAGGACGAGGAAATCGCGCTCTCCAAACGCATTCGCGGCGGCGGCGCGGACGGGCGGCGGGCGCAAACGCGGCTTGTGGAAGCCAACATCCGCCTCGTGGTTGCCGTGGCGAAGATGTACCGCCAATCGGGAATCGCCCTCGAAGATCTGGTGCAGGAAGGCGTTATCGGGCTGATGACGGCGACCGAACGCTACGATTACCGTCGCGGCTACCGCTTCTCGACGTATGCGACGCAGTGGATTCGCCAAAGTATCGGTCGGGCTGTAGACAACAAGGCGAAAAGCATCCGCTTACCCGCGCACGTTTCCGAATCCCTGCGAAAAATGGAGCGAATCCGCGCCGACTATCGGCGCGAAACCGGCGACGAAGCCCCGCTGGAAGTTTTGGTGGCGCGGTCGGGTTTTTCGCTCCGCAAGGTCAAACTCCTGACGCAAACGCTCGCCGACCCGGTGTCGCTCGACGCACCCATCGGCGATGGCGACGGGGCGACCCTCGGCACGGTTTTGGACGACAAAGACGCGACCGACCCGGCGGATGTGGTGGCGACCGCCGAGATGCGAACCGTGATTCAAACCATTCTGTCGCACCTTGACGAGCGCGAACGAATCGTGATGCGGAAACGGTTCGGCTTCGATGACGACGACGCCTACGTATTGCAGAAAATCGGCGACGACATGAGCCTGTCCCGCGAGCGCGTCCGGCAAATCGAGGCGCAAGCACTGCGGAAACTGCGAACGCTGGCGCGGCAACATAGACTGCGCGACTACCTGCCGGGGTAACATCGCCGACGCCGTTTGCCGCCCCCGGAACGGAACGCCTTGTGGCGTACTCACGCTCACAGCGAAGCCACTTTCGGCGTCTCGCGCAGTGTCGGCGGTTGGAACGCCAGCACAACATCCCACGGCGCGACTCCGGCTTCTACCAGCGCGTGAAAAATCCCCTCCGGCGTCATATCCCCCTCGATGAAGACGTTGCCATTTTTGAGCCGCAGGTAGAACAAAGGGCGTTGCACCCGCGTTTCGCCGCGCCAACCGACGCGCATCAGCAGATATTGCCCACTCGCATCGTCACAAAAAATCTCCGAATCAACATCGGTGCGCGCATGCGCGGCGTAAAAATCGCGGTACTCAGCGAGCAAAGCATGAATAACGCGGCGATACTCGGCTATTTTTTCCATTGGTCTACTCCCTGATCAACGCATTTATTGTACCGCACCGTGCAGGGGCGGGAACGCCCCGCCCTCACCAAGCGTAAAACAAAACACACGGGAACGCGCCGATTCGCCTTGACAGCGACCCGCGCCCCGTGATACCATACCGCTTGAAAGTTAGCAGGGAGCGGAAACGCACCCTGTTTTTTATTGCCCATATCTAACGCGGGCGAACGCAGAAACGAAGTCGAAAACTATGGCAACCGATACCGTAACGAATGATGCCGACGAGCGGTTCAACCTCGGACGCTACCTGTCCGAAGTCCAGACCGAACTCAAAAAAGCCGAATGGCCCACCCGCGCCGAACTGATTCGCCTGACGCAAGTCGTGCTGACCCTGATTTTTATCGTCGCCATTTACTGCGGCGGACTCGACGCCCTGCTCGGTTTGGTCACGAACCGACTGTTTAACCGGAACTAACACACAAACAAATGCAACGCAACTGGTACGCGATACACACCTATTCGGGACACGAGAAAAAGGTCAAAACAAACCTCGAACGCCGCGCCGAAACGATGGGGCTTTCCGGCAAGATCTACGAGATTTTGGTGCCGGAAGAATCCGAGCAGCGCAACCGCGACGGCATCAAATCCGAAATCAAAAAGAAGGTTTTCCCCGGCTATGTGCTGATAGATATGGTGCTGGACGATACGACATGGCACTTGGTCAAGTCTACCACCGGAGTCACCGGGTTCGTGTCGTCCGGCAACAAGCCGGTCGCCCTTCAGCCGCACGAAGTTTTCCAAATCAAGGAAGCGTTAGACCCGGCGAACGCCGCTATCGTCAAAAAGGTGTGGGAAAAAGGCATGGTCGTGCGCGTCACGAGCGGCCCGTTTGAAGATTACACCGGCAAGATTGACGATGTGAACGATCAGAAGTCCACGTTGCGCGTACTAATTTCCTTGTTCGGGCGCGACACGCCCACCGAACTCGACTTCAATCAAGTCGAAAAGATGTAGCCTGATGCGGGGAACCCGCGTCAACAGGCGCAGTAGGAGACCCGCCTATTTCAACGGGTCGCTAACACTACCGGAACGGTCGGTTTAATGCCACCGCTCACAGAAAGACAGAAAACAAATGGCTAAGAAAGTTGTCGGTATCGTCAAACTCGCAATCAACGCGGGCAAGGCGACCCCCGCCCCGCCTATCGGGCCCGCGCTCGGTGGCTACGGCATCAATATGATGGAGTTTATCAAAGGTTATAACGCGAAAACCGCGGATATGATCGGCTCCATCGTCCCGGTGGTTGTCACCATCTATGACGACCGCTCGTTCGTGTTTATCACCAAAACCCCGCCCGCGTCCGACCTTATCAAGAAGAAATTAGGTCTCGCGTCCGGCTCCGGCAAACCGAACACGCAAAAAGTCGGTGCTTTAACCCAGCAACAACTGCGCGAAATCGCCGAACAAAAAATGCCCGACCTGAACGCAGGCGGATCTATCGAAGCCGCGATGAGCATTATCGCCGGAACCGCCCGCTCGATGGGCGTCACCATCAAGGACTAACCACCGAGATGCGGTTGAACCGCCAGGACGCCAAGGTTCAGAGAGGATTCTTTTCTTCTTAGAGTCTTGGCGGTTCAACCGAAAAGAACGTGGGAGGGGCGAACCCCGCTAATACCACAGGAAACCAAAATGACCAAACAAGACCGCCGCGCCAAAGGCTTATATGTCACCTCGAAACGGTTCAAAGCCGAAGAGGCGAAAGTCGAAGAGCGCGAGTACGAAGTCACCGAAGCGTTCGGACTCGTCAAAGATACGTCGTCCACCAAGTTCGATTCCACGATTGATTTAGCCGTGAAACTCGGCGTTGACCCGCGCCAAGGCGACCAAGTCGTGCGCGGCACGACCGACCTGCCGAACGGCACGGGCAAGAACCAGCGCGTCGCCGTGTTCGCTCGCGGCGCGAACGCCGAAGCGGCAACCGCCGCCGGTGCGGACGAAGTCGGCGCGGAAGAGTTAGTCACCAAGATACAAAACGGCTGGCGCGAGTTCGACGTTTTGGTCGCCACGCCCGACATGATGCCGATGGTCGGTAAACTCGGTCGCACCCTCGGACCGCGGATGCCGAACCCGAAATCGGGAACCGTCACCACCGACGTTACGAAGGTCGTCACCGCGATTAAAAAGGCAACCCGCGTCGCCTACCGCGTCGAAAAAGGCGGCATCATTCACGCCCCGATTGGCAAAGCGTCGTTCACGGCGGAGCAATTGGAGCAGAATATGTTCGTTTTGCTGAACGCGATCTACAAGGCGAAGCCGGGCGGCGCGAAAGGTCGCTATATCGAGCGTATCACCGTGTCGTCCACGATGGGTCCCGGCATTGACCTCGAACTGCAGAAAACCACCACCACGGCGGAGCGTTACGCGCCGTAGGGGAAACGCGAAACATACGTGAGCGAAAACGCCGACCGACTTGAACGGTCGGCGTTTTTTTGCCGACAGGATACGCGGTACGGTATAGCCAAGTTACATTATGCAGACTTCTGCTCAACAATGGGGCGACGAAATCACCTTGCGAATCCTGCAGTTGTTTGCCGAAGCGGCAAAAATCGGCGTTGGCTCCCGCGTAGAATTAACCTACACAAACGGCAAGTTGGTGATTACCCTGATTCGTGGTCGCAAGCGACTTGCCGAGTTGCTCACCGCGATCACGAAGACCAACCGACACAGGGAAATCAAATACGGCGTATCGTCAGGACGCGAAGAATGGTAGAAGACGGCTACATTACCGAACGCGGCGACATCGTGTGCCGTTTTTTGCACGGCACACGAAACTCGTGATACATTTCGGTAGCCACCATGAGTAACCCTGCCGCGTCCACCGACCCCGCCGAATCTCTGCCCGCAAAGAAGCCGCGCCCGTTCGCCTTTCGCGTCGCCGGGTGGGGATGCTTCGGAGTCGCCGCGTTCGCCCTGCTTTTCGCCGTGGTCGGCGCGGTGATGTGGCAAAACGAAATGAAGAAGCCGATCAACCGTTACAACGAGATTGACGCGCTTGCCGGTTTGCCCCCGTATCCCGGCGCACAGTTCGACGAGGACGCGACGCGCACCGAACGCGCCTGGCTAAAAATCATACGTGGTATCCCCCCCGGCGATTCGGCGACCCGCGTGGTATTTCGCACCGATGACGACCCCAAAACACAGGTAATTCCCTTCTACGACGATGCCTTGTCAAAGATGGGCTTCACCAAAACCACGCTCGGCGCGGGAACCGGACAGGGCGCGAGTTACACCGGTGATACCACCAACATCACGGTTCAAATACAGGACGATCCCGGCGAAGCGCGAAAACTGATTCTAACGCGCTTCGATACCGGCATCAAGAAAACCCTCGGACGTCGCCCCGACATCGTGATACCGGACGATTTCAAGCCCGCCCCGAAACCGACAAAGGGCGCGGCGGCAAAGCCGATGCCCCCGGCAACGACGAAGTAACCGTCGCCGGGAGCGTTGCCCCGATTTCTACAACCCGTCCACGTTGCTGTAGGTGATGCGGAAGTTCGCCGTGAACTCGCCCGTGCCGTTATTGGTCGGGGCGGGCGTCGGGATAAACCGGACATTCTCGCCGCGTACCACCACGGTTTTGCCGACGATGGATTCGATCACGATGTTGCCGCCTCGCGGTGTCCAGAACCCCGCCCCCGGCAAACTCACGCCGCCGAATGTCACTCCGATGCCGGCAGGCATCGAAATCGCGGTGTAGATCGACGTTTGGAAATCATCGCCGAAGGGGCCGACTGCCGGATTCGCCGAGATGGTTTGCGTCTCCGGTGTGAAGCCGTCTGCGTCGTTCTGGCGCACCCAACCGAGCGAGAACGAAGTATCGCTCGACTTGAGCGCGGTCGAGAATATATACGTATTGCTTGATGCAACGCTGAGTTTCGCCGAATCAATCACGAGGTTGGTGAGTTTGCTTTCGGTGACGTTGCAGTCCGCCGACTTCGAGATTACCGTAAAGGTCGCCGCACCGCCCGAAGAGGATGGTGTTGCTACCGGTGTAGGAGTTGCGGTCGGCGAGGGAATCGCCACGGGCGAGAAGTTACTGGAGTACGTTTCGCCGTTTGCCATGAGCGTGTACGCCCCGCCCGCGCCGGTGGTCGGCGACGGCAACGTTCCCGCAATCGTGAACCCGCCCGAACCGGGAATCGTGCCGGTCAGGTTGAACGCGCCGGTCACGGGATCTACCGTGCCGCTGATGGAGTACGTCCCCGCCATGAACGAGAACGCTTGCCGCGTGGTTGCCGTGCCGCCGCTCACAGTCAGTGTGCCGGTGCATCGGCTGGCGTTGTCCACGGTGAAGTCGAGTGTGCCGGTGCGACCGCCCGATAGCGCGACGGTGCTTGTTTTGCGCCCGGCGAAAACCGACGTGGTTCCCGTGCCGATGCCGGAGCCGGGGAGGTCGTTATCGTTGTTGTCGTCCCCGCCGCAACCGACCAGCGAAAACGCGGAAAGCGACGCGAGCAAAAGGAGCGGAGCGATCCGCGAAAAAAAGAAGCGATTCATTGACAATGCCTTTCATTCGCCCGCCCCGACTGGTTCGGGGTATTTCTTTCGAGCGACTGATGGCAGTGTAACACCCTATCGTAACAGCATCGTTACAAGGCGAAACATAGATCGCAAGATCGCTTCGCAATTTTTGCGATCTGCCGACAAAATATGGGCGCGGAAAAAATGTTGTGGGAAGTTTTAGGGAGGGGACACCGTAAAGTCGAAGAGCTATTGGATTGTTTGGGTGTTGGTCATCAAGTTAGGTTGTGAAGCGGGTGGGGTTTGGTCGGCGGATGAATCCGCGACCTTTACGAAGAAAGTCCACCTGCGTGGACTCCGGTTTCGAGAGACGTGCCGGTTGCGGCGTCAGGCTTTGGGTCGGGCGCGGTCAAGTAGTATTCGAGATATTGCGATTCCGTGCGCTCCGCGTGATGCTTCTTTTGATTTTTGATGTAAGCAATCACGTTGTCAATACTTCGCACGTCCACACTGAACGCGCCGTAACCGCCTTGCCACCGGAAAAAATGGTTTGGCTTTACTTTGGAAGTAATAAGGTGCGACGACATACCCTTTGCGTCATGTACCATTGTGGGGATGTTCAGCACACCGGTGGCGCGTATCAAAATATGAACGTGGTCAAATGTGCCGCCAACCGCCAAAACCGCGCAACCGTGTTGGGTGCATTTTGCAATCAGAGCGTTGTAAACATCTTCCTCAATATCGGGGGTGATACAGGCATGGCGATCCCATGTTCCCCAAACCAGATGAATATACAGTTCGATAAGCGATCGCCGCATACAGACATTATACCCCGCGAATCAATGGACACAACCGGCACGTCTCTCGAAACCGGAGTCCACGCAGGTGGACTTTCTTCGTAAAGGTCGCGGATTCATCCGCCGACCAA
>JACMIU010000208.1 GCA_014380985.1 Armatimonadota bacterium
CGCGCCCCGACCCTGCACCGCCTCGGTATTCAAGCGTTCGAGCCGCGTTTGGTGGATGGCAAGGCGATTCAACTGCACCCGCTGGTGTGTAAAGCGTTCAACGCCGACTTTGACGGCGACCAGATGGCGGTTCATATTCCGCTTTCGGCGACGGCGCAAGCCGAAGCGCGGGTGTTGATGCTTTCGACACACAACCTGTTCTCGCCCGCCGACGGTTCGCCGATTGTGTCGCCGCAACAGGATATTGTTCTCGGCAACTATTACCTGACGATGGACAAAGCCGAAACCGTGACCCCGGAAGGCATTGTGTCGTTCACGAAAGAATCGCGCCCGTTCAGCGACGGCGAACTCGGTCGCGTGATTGTCACCCCCATTATTGACGCCGAAACCGGCGAAGTGGTGGCGGAAGCGGCGGATATTATCCGCCCCGAACTGTTCGAGAAACTCAAAGCGAATCCGGCGGGGTTCAAGGCGTTCAGCGTCGGTACGCATTACCGGTTCGGCTCGGCGGAGGACGCGATTCTCGCTTACGAGTCGGGCAAGTTAGACCTGCATGAGTACATCCGTCTCCGCGAAGGCGAAGACGGCAAGCCGCTCGCTATCACTGTGGGGCGCATTATCTTTAATGAGATTGTGCCGCAAGCACTGCGCTATCAAAATATGGCGTTCGGCAAGAAACAACTGACGAAACTGATTGCCGATGTGTTTGCGACTGCGGGGCAGGAAGCGGTAATCATCTTCCTCGACGATATGAAGGCGCAAGGCTTTAAGTGGGCGGCAAAGGCGGGCATCACGTTCGCCATGACCGATATGCAATCGCCGCCAAGCCGGGCGACGATTTTGCGCGAAACCGAGGAACAGGTCGCCGATGTGATGAAACAGTTCCGTCGCGGCTATGTCACGTATGGCGAGCGCAAGGCGAAAACGCTGAAACTCTGGACGGATGCGACCGCGCAAATCGGCGAAGAGATTGTAAAGAACATTTCCAAGTTCAACCCGATTAGCATTGTTACGACATCGGGAGCGCGGGGTTCGATTAAGCAAGTCTCACAACTTTCCGGGATGCGCGGGCTAATGTCCGACCCGTTCGGGCAGATTATTGACTCGCTTCCGGTCAAATCCAACTTCCACGAGGGGTTAAGTACGCTCGAATACTTCGTGACCACCCACGGGGCGCGTAAGGGCTTAGCCGATACCGCGCTTCGCACGGCGGACGCGGGCTATCTGACGCGCCGCTTGGTGGATGTCGCACAGGACGTGATTATCCGCGAAGTCAACTGCGGCACGTCGAACGGTATCTATGTGCAGACCATTAGCGAAGGTAAGGGGGCGGCGGAGAACATCATCGAGCCGCTCGTGGAACGTCTGCGTGGTCGCACGTCACTCGAAGACGTGTTACACCCCGAAACCAAGGAAGTGATTGTGCCGAAAGAGGGCGTGTTTACTCCCGAACTCGCACGAGCCGTTGTGGATGCCGGTGTGACCCGCGTCGGCTTGCGTTCGGTGCTGAACTGCGAATCGCGGCAGGGCGTTTGCGGAACTTGCTACGGTTTAGACCTTGCTACATCGAAAGCGGTGGAAATCGGTGTCGCCGTCGGAATTATCGCCGCGCAGTCTATCGGGGAACCGGGAACGCAACTAACGATGCGAACCTTCCACACGGGGGGCGTGGCGTCCCAAAACCAACTGACCGGTGTCGCGGGCGTTCGGCGTCAGCGTTCGGCGAACCTCGCGTTCATCTACGCCGACTCGCAGGACGGGCGTTTGTCGCTCGACCAAGAAGAAGGCTCCGCCCGCGAGAAACAGCGGCAGGTTCAACAACTGCTGAAGGTGGCGGAAGAGCAGGTCGGCGGGCTTCTGCGCGTCGTGGAACTGTTCGAGGCGCGAAACCCCAAGGGCGAAGCGATTATCACCGAGTTCGGTGGCAAAATCGCGGAAATCAAAACCGAGGGCTTGCGCCGCGTCTATGTTCATACCCGCGTCAAGGTCGGCGACGATGCGAAGAATATCCGCAACGCCGTTTCCGCCGAGGACATCATGGATCCGGTAAAGGGCGAACCGATTGTCACCGCAGGTTCGGACATCACCGAGCGTCTGGCGAAGAAGATTCGGGACGCGGGCTACGAAACGATTCTTGTCGTTAAAGACAAGGTGGTTCCGTATCGCGGCGAACTCGAAGTCAGCGTTGGCGAGGAAGTGGAACCGGGGCATCGGCTAACCGATGGGCCGTTGTCGCCGCAAAAGGTGCTGGATTTGCAAGGCGCACGGGGCGTTCAGGAATATCTGGTGCGCGAAGTACAGCGCGTTTACAAGCAACAGGGCGTGGACATCAATGATAAGCATATCGAAGTGATCGTGCGCCAAATGCTGAAAAAGCGCAAAATCGCCGATGCTGGGGACACCGACTTCCTGCAAGGGCAGGTGATTGACCGCTTCGACATTGAGGACGAGAACCGACGCATGGATCAGCGCGAAACGCCGGGCAAAGCGGCAACCTCGCTTCCGGTTCTGCTCGGAATCACGGAGGCAAGTCTTGCGACCGAGTCGTTCCTGTCGGCGGCGAGTTTCCAAAAAACGACCCGCGTTCTGACCGAAGCGGCGGTACGTGGCAAGCGCGATATGCTGGTCGGACTGAAAGAGAACGTGATTATCGGTCGGCTCATCCCGGCAGGAACCGGTCTCGCGCAGTACCGCGCCCTCGATGTCGTGATGGCGAACGGCGAAGCGATTCAGCTCGAGCCGCAAGAGCGCAAGCGCGTTCCGCTGGATTTGCAAGAGGAACTGTCGGCACTCGATACGTATAAGCAGGCCTCCGCCGCGTCGCTCGGCGCGGACGACACGCCCGCGCCGTAGATCACGGTAGGACGGAAAACACCCCGGTACATTGTGTGCCGGGGCGTTTTTGTGGCAGGGCTTACCGACCGCGGGGTAGGCTCGCTACCGGTTTATGCACTGGCAATCAGCGCGACATCCGCGTTGCGCGTCGCAGGCTTCCTCAGTGCCATAGATTACATTATTTCCTGATATTACACTTCTTGACAAACATTCGAGTCTCTGGTACAGTAGCAACTAATCGTAGCGGATTACCGATTGCTTGTCAGCACGTCTCATCGTCCAAAATACTGTACAGTGAAACTGGTGGATTAGCATCTCTTGTGCATTTTTCTGATCAGTGTTGTATCAGAATCGCTGTCATTTAAGTAAGGAGTATTCTCTGATGGAAAACCTGAAAAAGGTTTGTCGCGGAAAGTCTAAGTCCTCGTCCGTGAATCGTGTAAACGCTTTCACACTGATAGAATTGCTGGTCGTAATTGCGATTATCGCAATTCTTGCCGCTATTCTGTTCCCCGTTTTCGCGCAGGCACGGGCAAAGGCGCGTCAAACCGCCTGCTTGTCCAACCAGAAGCAGATCGGAACCGGTCTGACGATGTATGTTCAGGATTACGACGAAACGTATCCCTGCATCAACCGGGGCTTGATCACCGGCAATACAACGGCTTTCTTCATGATGTGGACTGCCCAAGTGCAACCGTACATCAAAAACACGCAAGTTTTTGAGTGTCCCTCCGCGATTAAGGACGATAAATCTGCATGGGATAAAGACTTTATCTGTATGCCGCCCGTTGGTGTACCGCGCGGTAATGTTTGCACAGGAACCGGCTTTTTCATCCCTATCAATGGAGCCTTTCAGGTGCCGTGGAAGCAATACGGCGTCAACGAGCACATGGTGTTTGACGACGATGGAACAGGACGAAGTTTCGGCGATCGTATAGACAATCCAAACCCAATGACTCTGGCGAAGGTGGCGAGACCTGCCGAGATACCGTTCTTAGCAGACTCATCTCATTGCTTGATTCCGACGCTTGACCGCGTTATGCACGCCAATATGACTCACAATGAATTTTATTACATCGTAGCACCGGGTGCCACCCCACCGGCGGGCTACCCCAAGCGCCTCGACCCGTCCGTCACACGCCATTCCAGTGGGGCAAATCTGCTTTTCAGTGACGGTCACGCCAAGTGGTATTCGCAGGGCGGGCTGGATGTAGACCCAGCTCGTGTGCCACTGGGCGACCAGAGATGGAGCAAGATTCCTTTGCGTCCCGATGACGATCGCGCTCAATAAAAGATCGCGTGAACAAAGCGTAAAACGCGCTTATTGTCAAGGAAACAGAAATATGAGTAACAGAATCAAGATTCTCTTTTTAGTGCTGTGTTGTGGTATTATTTCCGGGTGTCAGGAAGCAACCAGCAGTGAATCGCCGACTCCGGGGCAAAATGCCGCAACGCCCATGCCGAGACAATATTCTGCTTCGCCCGGTACGGGACAACGTCTCACACCGGCTCCGGGGCAAGGTGTTGCGACGCCTCCGCCCATGACGCCGCTAAATACGGAGTAAGTAAGCAATTCTGCACTGCTACGTGCGTGTGTGGTGCGACTCATGCACCAAAACGTCCCGGTACGCAATGTACCGGGACGTTTTTCTGCCAGTGAGCGATACAAAAGGGTTATGAACGTTCTGCTTGCCACCCCGCGTGGCTTTTGAGCCGGGCATTCTCGACCACCGGAAATCTCCCTCCTAACTCGATACCCACGAGCAGATTCCGCCTCGTTTGGCGCCGAGCCACACCCGCGTCGCAGGCTACGGAACGACAAAAAACGTCCGCTTATTCATTCGGTAACCGGGCATTTCTCGTTTTCTATGTGCTACAATGCTTTCATGATGGAAGATACACCGGGTTTATGGATTCGCCTGATGAGCGCACTGCACGGCGAAGTGAGCGCAAACGAACTGGAAGCGTACCGCCGCGCCAGTCTCGCGGTTTTTGAACTGTTAGACCAAGCCGAAGAAGAACGGCTTTCCGCCGCCGCCGACGGCAAAACGCCATGGACCATCCCTGCGGCGAAGCAAACCGAACTTGCCTGTACGTGGAATGCGTTCGTGCTTCAGACGCTCGGCAACGCTTTTCTGGACGCCGACTACCGTGACCATCCGCAAACACGCGGTCATGTGCCGCCGATTACCGCCGACCAAGTATTGCGCTTTTACAACCCGGTCGAAGGTTGGATTACCCGCGCCCAGTCCGCGCACGCGAACCCGGCATACCGTATTGATGTCACGGTTCCGTCGCCGATTCCGGTTTGGAGTGAGGTCGAACCGTGTCCGAACTCGCACCTGCACGGAATGCTCGACGCGACGCGGGCGATTCGAGATCACGCGCAAGCGGCGATGAATATTGTTGAAAACGCTACCGGCTTGACCGAAGAACAGGAAAAGCAACGCGGCAAAATCCGTGAGATATTCGCCGCCGCCTCCTCGAAAGCGCGGTACGCCGACGATATGCACCGGCAGAACCCGTCCCGCGAGGTGCATGAAACGATTGAAGGCTACCTGAAAACCGCGATTGAGCAATTCTATCTGCTCGGTCAGTACGCCGCGCTCCCACAAACCGTGCCACTTCACGCGCCCGCGATTGCCCCGCCGGTCGCACTGCCACTGTCATCGCTACCGGGTCAGGGCGGCTTCGACCCGTGGTGCTTAACGTCCGCGCTTGCCCGCAAAGCCTATGCCCGCGACCGCGAGGCAAAGCAAGCGGTGGATACGCTATGGAAGATTGATCCCGACCCGGCGCGAACGCTGATGATTCTGTCCGAGATTACCGCCGCCTACACGCGGGGCGACATTACCTACGCGACCGACCGCTTCAACAAGCCCATCGGCTACTTCTTCTGTTGCCCTTGGGGAACCGTGTATCAGGTAGTGCGCCCGGTCACGCTCGGTGGCGTTCGCCTCGCCCCGCTCCAACAGTTCGTCTATGACGTTACGGCGGAAGGCTACAATCTGGGCGTTCCGTTCCGCCGCCAAATCAAAATCGGTGACTATCGTCCCACCACCGAATTCGAGTACGGCGACCCGAACGAGGAGCCGGATCACTAACTGCGAACGTTCCGGCGCGAAAAATCGCGCCGGAACGTTTTCTCATCTACCGGAAAACTCCGTCCCAGTCGGAAGCGTCCAACAGCGAAAGAAGCCATACTTCCAATTGCTCCCGCGTGGTAGCCGCATCAATTCGGGCGCGTTGGGCTTCAGTCGGTTCACCAAATCGGCGTGTACCTTGTAGCATCAGACTGCGCCGTTCGCCATCGAGTAATCCCACTACGATACCTTCTTGCCGCCCTTCTTGCCGTCCCGTCCTTCTGCCTTCTTGCAATCCCGTCTTTCTTCCTTCTTCCAGACCTTTCAGTCTGCCTTCCTGTAGCCCTTCCCGCAGTATCATCTGATAAGTAGACGATTCTTTCATTTTCTGTACTCCTTGCGTCAGCGTTTTGATGAACGCTTCCTGATAGTTTAGACCGAGCAGTATAAATGTTGCCGCCGACAGTTCGCGCCCTTGTTGAAGGTCGGCTTCGGTGTCGAGCCGTTGATACAACGTTTGCACGACACTTGCTACTTCTTTCCGCGATCTAACGGCGAGTGGCGCAAGAGGCAGTGTCGCCAAACCGCTTCGTAGCAAATCTGCCGCGTTTTGTTGCCACAAGCGCACTACCTGATAGCGAAACTCCAAATGGTAGCGCCACTATGATCGCGGATGCCGCCCGTCAGGTGCGAACCGTCGGCGTCTTTTCGGAGCAGAAAGCGATGCTTCGCACCGGTAGGCGATACTCGTACCGCGCCAAAGAATTATACCAAAAAACACGTTCGTCAAAGCGGGCATCAAACGATGTTTGCAACTCGATATGATACAAGCATGGCTCGGCGACGCCGGACACGCGAATCAGGCGATCCGCGTCCGCGCTGACCGTGGAAAGGTCAGCGTCGAACGGTTCCAACACCGCGCCGGGTTCGAGCGTGACACCCGCAAGTAACAGCCAGTCCGCAGGCGACAGGTCAATCAGATATTTGGTAGTGGCGTCAAACGGTTTGCTCATGGCTAAACGGGGTTCGGCACGAACGCATCGCCGCCCCGGCAACGCTTCAGATAGTTCAAGCCGTGAACCTGTCCGCTCATTTCCAAATCGTCTTTGTACACGGGGTCGTGCCAGCCTTCAATATCAATCGCGCCGGTGTATCCGGCGCGGCGCAGGTCGGTAATCACATCTGCCCAGTTGGTATCGCCAAAGCCGGGGGTACGGTGAAACATCCACGGCTTCGCGCCGTACACGCCGTACTTTGCGATAACGTCATGCAGAATCGTGCCGTCCTTGCCGTGTAGGTGGAAAATCTTGCCGGTCGGTAGCCATTCGCGCAGTTGCGGCATTGGCTCGATTAGTTGCGACATCTGGTGGCACGGCTCCCACTCCAATCCGATATTTTCGGCGGGCAGGGCGTCAAATATCAACTCCCATGCCGCCGGATTGTGCGCGATATTCCAATCTCCCTTGTCCCATGTTCCGCCCATCGGGCAGTTCTCGAACGCGATTCGTACACCCTTATCCGCCGCCCGCCTAGAAAGTTCGCCGAATACTTCGACGTAGCGCGGAAGCGAATCGGGAATACTCTTGCCGCGCAGTCGCCCCGTGAACCCGGCGACAATCTTTGCGCCGTATAAAGGCGCGGCGTCAATCGCCGACTCCCAAGCCCGCAAAGTCTCAATATCTTTGTCGCCGGTTTCTAAGGGGTTTCCGAAAACGCCAATTGAGGAGATAATCGCCGCGTCGCCGCAAGCGTCCAGAACTTTCGGCGCGAGTTCGGCAAGGTTATGCCCCGCCAGCGTTTGCCAGAAGAACAGTTGGAACGATTCAAAGCCATGCGGCAGGATTTGGCGAATCGTGTTCGCCGGGTCGGAATTCCCGCCCTGTATAAGAGTGCCGATACGAATATCGAGCAGTGCGTTTTGTGTCATGACGTTAGTTTCCTCTTTTCTTCCGTTTTGTCCTGCGCGGACAGCAACGCTCCGTTGCATCGTATAGGGGGCTTCGCTTCTCGCCAGCCTTTACTGATAGAATTACCTATTATGCGATTGCTCTCTTTCTGGTTGTTGCTTATTGTTCCCGGCACCGGCTGTTTTGCTATCTGTTTATATTACGCCGTGCAAGATTGGACAATGCTTCAACGCGCCTACGCCGACTTCGAGCGGATGGCGGGGCGGGAAACAAGTCTTGCCATCCTGTTCGTCGCCGAGGCAAAACAGAACATTCATCGAATCAATCTATTCGCGGATGGTGTTTGGGCATTACTGGGGGCGATAGTTGCCGCGATTGGGTTGCACGGTGTATGTACCATGCCCACTAAAAAACATCTTCCGTGAAGCAGGGTATTCGTATCAGCAGAAAATGCTGTGTCGGTTCCGTGCTACGCGCCTTTGCCTACGGGCAGATAGTCCTTTACAGGGCGCACTTCGCCAGACGCAATCAAATCGTCCAAACGTTTGTGCGCGGTAGCACGGGGCGCGGTGACGCGATGGCGGTGGAGTTGCTCGACCATTCGCTCGCTTTTATTGCATCTTCCGGTTCGATAGGTATGTTCATCGGTTTGAACTATTTTATACTGCCCGCTACGGAACCGCTATCGTCGCTGTGAAAACCTCGGTCGCGCTTCCGGTCATCATCACATCGTCATTATCCTGCCAGTCAATCGTCAGGTCGCCGCCCGCGAGATGTACCAACACCTGCCGCCCGGTGAAGCCGTTCAGGTGCGACGCGACCGCGCACGCACACGCCCCCGTGCCGCAAGCAAGGGTACGTCCCGCCCCCCGCTCCCAAGTCAGCATTTTTATTTCGTTAGGCGCAAGAACTTCGACCACGTGCGCGTTGACGCGGTTCGGAAACAGCGGATGGTTTTCCAGTGCGGGACCTAAGCGGTTGATGCTTTCTTCGGTCGCCGGGTCGAAATAAACAAGATGCGGGTTGCCCATCGAGATGCCGGTGACGACAATCGTTTCCTCACCGTCAATCGTCATGCCGTCGCCAATCACCGTGTCGGTCGGCGTGCCTTCCATGCCGATGTCGGCGCGGGTGATACCCGGTTTGCCCATGTTCACAGTGACTTGCGAAACCGCGCCATTCTCCACGTTTAGCGCGAGCGACTTGATGCCGCCCCCTGTCGCCACGGTGATACTCGTTTGCGCCGTGTAGCCCCGATCATACACCAGTTTGGCGAGGCAACGAATCGCGTTGCCGCACATTTCGGCTTCCGAAGCGTCGGGATTGAACATACGCATACGAAAGTCCGCGCCGTTTTCGGCTGGTAGCACCAGCACCACGCCATCCGCACCGACCCCGAACTTGCGGTCGCACAAAAACGGCGACGCGGCTTGCAGTTCTTCGGGCGAAACGTCCGGCTTGTCGCCCGCTAAAAAATCAACAAACACGAAATCGTTGCCGATGCCGTGCATTTTTGTAAAAGGTATTGTTTTCAAAGAAATGGTTCCGTGAGTTCTTCTCTCGTAATGTAGTTACTATACCCTGCTATGTTCACTGAGAAGGTTGTTCGTCGCTTTCAAGAAGAGCATACACCGCCGTGTCGCGCCATCTTCCCTTTTCCCATTTGTTTTGCCGAAGACAACCTTCCCGTTTCATTCCAA
>JACMIU010000209.1 GCA_014380985.1 Armatimonadota bacterium
AATTGCCATGACAAGGTTCCATGCCCATTTCCAGCCCATAATGCTGGAAACGGGATACAAGGTGTGATAGGCGGTGGTAATGGCTATGAAAGCCACGCCCTCTTCTATGTTGGCGTGGAGAACGTTGCCGAAACTCTCAGTAATAGCTACGATGACCAATCCCGGATATACAAACAGTGTCGGTCGCTAGGCCTTCTTGAACGTGATGTGCGGAAGAAAATAGGTAGTTTATCGCGTGGTCAAAAAGCAAAGTTTGGATTTGTTAAGCTTCTTATGAAAGGTAACGATATGATACTGCTTACCAACCAACCCGTTGCGCTGGCGACTTGAGACCGCCATCATAAATCAAACAATTGTGTGCAGTGCCGCCAAAGAAAAAACGGCGGACTAATTTAGCCCGCCGCGCCCGCTAAACCACGCGAGGAGAAAAGGAGATCATCCGCCGAGGTTCGCCGCGCCGGTTGATTTTTCCTGCTTGTTTCGTAACGCGCTTTTCGTTACAAAACGACCATGCCGCGACCGCGCCGCCATGCCATCAACGCCGACCGGCAACGCGCCTACCGCCGCCGCAAAAAGCAATCCGTACATCGTCAATCCCGATTATCAGAAGATTCGCCGGGTACGTCGGCTTCGTCATCTGCGCGTACCGCTGGGCGTGAACGTCAAACAAAGCGCTGTGCAGGGATGCAGACACGTTCGCCACCACCAGCGACAGGAAAAGGTAAACAACGCGCCCCAAGATTGTTTCGTTCGCTCAAGTCGTTTGTTGCACGGCGCAGGGGATTTGTTCCGCGAAGGGGTCAAGCAGTGAAATAATTCACAACAAGCGATGGGGTGCGGCAAAAAAACGGCGACGTTCGCCCCGGTTTGTGCGTCTACTATTCATTATGGTTGCAAAAGGTACGCTGGTCGTGGTCCCGACCTACAACGAAATTGACAATATCGAAACCCTGCTGACCCGGATTCATGTCGCCGTGCCGGAGGCGCACGTTCTGGTAGTGGATGATAATTCGCCCGACGGAACCGGTCGCCTCGCGCAACAAATCGCCGCCACCGACCCTCGCGTTCACGTCCTGCACCGGGCGGGTAAGGAAGGTTTGGGACGGGCGTATGTCGCCGGGCTGACGTGGGGCGTCCAAAAAGGCTACGGGCGCATTGTGCAGATGGACGCCGACCTGTCGCACGACCCCGCCGCGCTTCCGTCGCTTCTCGCCGCGTCCGACACGCACGATTTAGTCTTGGGGTCGCGCTACGTCGCCGGGGGCGGAACATGCAACTGGGGCTGGTTTCGCCGGGTGCTTTCGCGGGGCGGCTCCTTGTACGCCAAACTGATTCTCGGATTGCCGCAAAACGACTTGACCGGTGGCTTCAAGTGCTGGCGGCGCGAAACGCTCGAAGCGATTCACCTTGAAACGGTGCGGGCGGACGGCTATTCGTTCCAGATTGAGACCACGTACCGCGCCGTTTTGCACGGCTTCTCTGTCGCCGAAGTCCCGATTTTGTTCACAGACCGCGTGGATGGCGTCTCGAAGATGGACAAGCGCATCGTGCGCGAAGCGGTGACGATGGTATGGCGGCTCCGCGCCGGACGCGCCGCGATTTTGCAGGACGCCCGCGAAACGCATCACGCCCCGCGCACCAAACCGGCGAACTGATTAGAACGGGTTATCGTCGCGGTTGGCAAGGTTATCGAAGCGGGCGAACCGCGCCAAGAACGACACCTTCACGGTTCCGGTTGGTCCGTTGCGGTGCTTGGCGATAATCACCTCTGCTTCCTCGCCCTCGCCTTCACCGTTGAACCCGCCGCCCCCGCCTTCCCCACCACTCGAACCGCCGCCTTGCGAATCGTCCCCGGCACGGATTTCCTGCTTGCGCTCGTAGTACGCCGGTCGGTAGATGAACGACACTAAGTCGGCTTCCGCCTCGATGCTACCTGAGTCCCGGAGGTCCGAGAGCATCGGGCGTTTATCCTCGCGGCGTTCCACGGCACGCGACAACTGCGCGAGGGCGATCACCGGCACTTTCATCTCGCGGGCGATGTTCTTCAAGCCGCGTGAAATCTCGGTGATCTCTTCGTTACGGTTGGCGT
>JACMIU010000210.1 GCA_014380985.1 Armatimonadota bacterium
GGCGTGGCTCGAACTGCTGAAAACGGCGCGGAAGTAACGTGAATCGGGGGTATTCTACCCTCCGGTGGGGAGCCTTCGGCTTGATCACCCTGCGGGTGAGGGCTTCGCGGGGACAGGTGACAAGCACCAAACGCCATACTCACCAACCGTCCTTGACCGTGAAGCCCTCACCCGCAGGGTGATCAAGCCGAAGGCTCCCCACCGGAGGGGAAAATACCCCCGCTTCCTCCATCGTCTACTTCCGCGCCGTTTTCAGCAGTTCGAGCCACGCCGGGGGAACCACTTTCAGTGTCGCGGTCGCTTCCACGATGTCCACTCCAATAACGTCCGTACCGCGCAGTGCCGCCATCTTGCCGAAGTCGCCGCTCTGCACCAGTTCCGCCGCCTTGACGCCGACGCGCATTCCGAGAACGCGGTCAAACAGGGTGGGGGAACCGCCCCGGTGAACGTGACCGACCACCGCCGAGCGCGTTTCCCAGCCGGTTTTCTCCTGAATCGCGTCCGCGAGATATTCGCCGACGTTACGGTCGCCGAGTTGAACGTGACCGAAAGCGTCCACCACCTTTTCGGCGTTCGGGTCGAGCGCGGGCAGGATTGTGCCTTCCGACGCCACCACAAGCGCGTACTTTTTGCCCCGCGCCTTGACCGCCATTAGATGAGCGCACATCGCGTCAACGTCAAGCGTTTCTTCGGGAAGCGTCACGAAGTCGGCTCCGCCCGCGAGACCGACATACGCGGCGACCCAACCGGCGTGGCGTCCCATCACTTCTAAGACCATCACACGGCGGTGCGACCGCGCCGTGTCGCGGAGCCGGTCGAGAGCCTCCATGCCGACGCCCGCTGCCGTGTCGAACCCAAACGTGAAATCGGTGTTATTGAGGTCGTTGTCCATCGTTTTGGGTACGCCGACCGTAGGAACGCCGTGCTTGGAATACAGTTTCGCGGCGACACCGAGCGTGTCCTCGCCGCCGCAAGCGACAATCGCGTCGAAGCCCGCCGACTTGATGTTGGCGAGAACCGCGTTGAGGTCGTCGTCGTTCTTGAACGGGTTGGTGCGCGACGAGCCGAGCATGGTTCCGCCCTGATAGATGATTTCCTCGACATCGGAAAGTCCGAGCGGTTCGTAGTTGCCCTTGACCAGCCCGCGCCAGCCCTCCTGAATCCCGACCATTTCAAAGCCGAAGTCCAAGCCGCGATAGACGACGCCGCGAATTGCGGGGTTTAGTCCGGGGCAGTCGCCGCCGCCCGTTAAAATGCCAACCTTCATAAATACGTACTCCGTTTTGTTTGATATGTAGAAGGTACGCCGCGCCGCGTTCCCGTGAGAAGGGTACGCCGTTTGCTACGGTGTTTCCTTCTTGTCATAAAAAAAGGGGACGAAGCAGTTGCTCCTTGTTTTGCAATTAGGCAGAATATTTGAGTATGATAATGTCGATTATAGAACACAAAATAAAATTGCGATTTGTGTAACGTTTTCCATTTAACGCCGTCGAAATGTACAAAACAAAACAACACAATCTTGTTAACACAATAAAACATGACATTAAAACAGATAGCACAACAAATCGCCGTGCCGGAAAGCACTCTGCGGCTCTACCGCGACGAGTTTAACGAGTTTGTCCCGGCGACGGGTGAGGGAAGGCGTCGCCGCTACAACGATGCGGCGGCGCAAACCCTGCACAAAATCGTGGAATGGAAAAAAGCGGGAACGGGCGCAAACGCCATCCGGCAGGAGTTGGCGCGAACGCAAACGCCGATGGAGCGGAAAAACAGCGCGACACAGGACGAACGCATCGCGCAGGTGCTGACGGTTTTAGGGGGGCAGGGGAGCGAGATTGCTATGCTTCGTGCCGAGGTCGGCGTTTTGCGAAGCGAAATGGGGCGACTAATCGCGCTACTGTCGGCGGATCAGTCGGGGGCGAAAACAATGGAAGCCGTTCAGCGCGAACGGCTACCGGGTTAGGTGGGATTACGGTTCGCGGTGCGGCGCGAGTGTCACCACCACCGACTTGTACGCCGGGGTGTTCGAGCGGTCGGCGGTGTGCTTCGCGGGAATCAGCAC
>JACMIU010000211.1 GCA_014380985.1 Armatimonadota bacterium
CCGCCTTCGCCGCCATGCGCTCCGTGACCATCGGTACGGTTAAGCCAAATACGCTCACGGTCAGACCGCCGACCGCGATAGTGGTGTGCGCTTGCACCGGCGCGACGTTTCCGCCCTCCCCCTTCGAGCGCATATTTGCCGACAGCACCGGAAATCGCGCCCGGTTAATTTTGGTTTCGAGCGCGGTCTGCCAAACGTGAAACTCACGGTTGCCGAGGGTCATGGCATGGTAGCCGAGGTCGCTCATGGTTTCTAAAATCGGTTCGCCGAACGGATTGACCCCGACGTTGCCCGCCTTTACCGCGTCGCCCGCGTCAAGTAAAAGGTACGGTGCGCCGTCCAAACCGGCAATCGCCTCGCGGATAACGGTCGCGCCGGTGGTGTTCAACTTGCCATGGAAATCGTTGGTGTGGAAGACGTGAAGCGGTAACCTTGCGTCGGGATCGGGGATAGTCACGCCTCATTGTATCGCGGGTTGGCGCGAGAGAAAAACCGTTGTATAATTCATGAACCGAACCAAGAAAGGTTTCCCCGTTGCCACGTTCCGCCAACAATCATTCCGGGTTCACGCTCATCGAGTTGTTAGTCGTGATAGCGATAATTGCCATCCTCGCCGCGATACTGTTTCCCGTGTTCGCGCAGGCACGCGAACGCGCCCGCATGGCGGCATGTCTAAGTAATATGCGCCAACTCGCTACCGGGATGCAAATGTACGCGCAGGACTTTGACGAGGCGTTTGTTTTCACCGCGAACTATGATATTCCCGCGCCGGGTCGCCCGATTTGGACGGCGTTACTTCAGCCCTATGTCAAGAACGAAGGGATTTTCCGATGTCCGAGCGCGTCCGGCGACGCCTATGCGCCCGACTGGAACACCCGCGGTTACGCCTCCATCGGGTTCACCGCGCAAATGGCGTATGTCACCGACCTGACTAACGCGCCGGGCGAAGCGTTTGACGAAGTAGTTTATCTCGCTAAACTGGACGAACCGACGCGCACCCCGTTTTTCGCCGACACGCCGAACGCCGACGTTGCCACCGGCAGCCTCGGCAAGCATCGCTCGTACACATTCGACCCGTGCGTTCCCGGTAGCCGCGTGAACGAAGCCGACACGCGGCTTTCCACGCCGCTCGTCGCCGATACAGATTTAGTGAAAACGCTCGGCGCGACCCTTCCGGCGGGGCAATTGAAGCCGGTCTTCGCCCGCCATCAGGCGAACGGCAACAATGCCGGACGCGCCACGGTGATGCTCGCCGACGGTCACGTTTCCACGTTTAGCGCGGCGCAGATTCTGGCGCAGGACAAAGGAGCCAACTTGCTCTGGCGGTTTCGCGGATGCCCGTGACGATTCGTTTCCTTGACTTCGCCACCGAGGCGGACGCCCTACGCGATTTGCGGATGCGCGTTCTGTATCCCGGTCGGTCGCCCGAACGCGCCGACTATCCCGGCGACGCCCAAGCGGTTCATATCGGCGCGTTCACGGATTCCGGCGAACTGTCCGGGTGCGCGTCGCTTTTCCATCAAGAAGGCGACGCGATACAACTGCGCGGCATGGGAACGTCGGATGCCGTTCGCGGAACCGGCGCAGGTCTTGCCATTGTGCGATTCGTGGAAGGCTATGCCCGCGAACAACGCGCAACGCGGCTCTGGTGCAATGCCCGCGCCACTGCAGTTGGTTTTTACGAGCGATGCGGCTGGACAAAAGAGGGCGACGAGTTCGATGTCGC
>JACMIU010000023.1 GCA_014380985.1 Armatimonadota bacterium
ACGATGTAGCCCCTTCTGAAACAATTATGACGCTGACCGCGTGACCGTAGCCGAAGATGGGAACGGCGGGCGGCATTCGCGCTTGTAGGGCGGCAATCGCGTCGTCGGAGCCGTAGGCGATTACCGCGTCCGCACCCGTGAGCAGGGCGTAGGTACGTTCGTCGGCACCGGGAAAATCGTACAGTTCGATTCGCGCCGCGACTTCGGGCGCGATGGTGCGTAAATCGTCCACAAAAAGGCGCGTCCAAACGCTTTCGTCCCGCGACAGTTTCACGCGCACGGTTTCCGCCCCCGCCAAGAGACACGCGCACAAGGGCGACCATGCGAGAAGCGGCGTGTTTCCGGCAAGCACCACGGTGACAATCTTCGGCGACGCACCGCCCCCGTTCGGCGCGGCGCGTTTCACCCACGCCCCCGCGCCGCGCATTCCCGGCAGAAGTGCCGCGAGCGACGAACGCACCTGCGCCCACGGGAACGCGGAGCCTTGCGGCGGTGTCCAACCGTTAGCATCATCGAGGCGCGACTGCCACAAATCGGCGAGTTTGCCGAGCGCGGCTATCGTCTGCGCTGTGTTTTCGCGTTGCATAGCAGTATTCTACCTGCTCCATAGACCGGGCGAAAGCGTCGCCGCATCAGGGTATACTGTGGGAACCGATGCCCCCGAAACCGTGTAAAACAAGTGTATGCCCGCGCTGGCAGGAGAAGCGTAGCAAACGCTTGCCTTAGTCGCAGTGGGAACCGAACCCGCCCCGAACCCGTTGCACAGAGAATCACACAACCCGACCGTAAACAGAAACGAGATACGTAAAACCTATTATGGCACGACGAGATAATGACCGAGAAACCAATCGCGCCGCTCGCGCTTCGCGTGGCACTTCCGCCGCCGATGCCGAGACGCCGCGTTCTTTAGAGGACGAAGACCGACCTTTGTACGAAACATCTATTCGCTCTGTCGCCGTGGTGGACGAACTGCTGTCCATGACGCCGCCGAGCGACCAAAAATATCAGTACCTTCTGCTTTTGCGCCACCAGATTGAGGTGGACGAACGCCAAATGCAGGAAGCACAGAAGGTTATCGCCGAGTACGACGAGGCGTATAACAAACTGACCGCACCCGCCAACCGCCTTGCTACTTTCATGGGCGACATCGAGGGCGAAGACTTGGTGCAAATCGCACTTGGCGATACCGAGTTTATCAGCAACGTTGACCCGAAATTAGACCGCGCCGCAAACCCGCTGGAGCCGGGCGACCGGGTGCGTGTCAACGAAGCGTATGCCGTGGTCAAGGGTATGGGGCCGCACCCGTCGGGCCCGCTCGTGAAAATCGCCGAGGTGATGGACAACGACCGCCTGCGCGTTTCGATGGATTCGCAAGGCATGAACTCGCGCATCGTTTCGCGGGCAAAGAAACTGCAGGAAATCGTGCTACGCGCCGGGGACGAAGTGCGGATGGATCCGTCGTTCAAACTCGCGCTGGAGCATTTCGGCGCGAAAGAGAACCGCGAATACTTCCTGGAGGAAATCAAGCCGATTGGCTGGGACAAGATCGGCGGGCAAGAGGAAGTTATCAGCGTTATCCGCGACGCGATTGAGTTGCCACTTGTGTACCCCGAACTGTACGAAAAGTTCGGCAAGCGTCCGCTGAAGGGGATTCTGCTCTATGGACCTCCCGGTTGCGGCAAGACTCTGATCGGCAAGGCGACCGCCTACAATCTGACCAAAGAGTACAACGAGCGCACCGGCGAGAACGTGAAAGAATACTTCATGTATATCAACGGGCCCAAAATCCTGAATATGTGGCTCGGTGAATCCGAACGGCAGGTTCGGGAAATCTTCTCCACGGCGCGGGAAAAGGCGAAGGAAGGCTACCTTGTCTTTATCTTTATTGATGAAGCCGAGTCGGTGCTTCGTACCCGAAACAGCGGGCGATTTACGAACATTAGCAACACGGTCGTGCCGCAGTTCTGTGCGGAAATGGACGGACTGGTTTCGAGCGAGAATATCGTGGTCATGCTGACATCGAACCGACCCGACTATATTGATCCGGCGATTCTGCGACCCGAACGTATTGACCGGCGCGTCCGCGTCAAGCGACCGGACAAAAAAGCGGCGCGGGAAATCTTAGCGATTTACGTCAACGAGAATACGCCGTTTGCCGCCGCCGAACTCGAAAAGCACGACGGCGACCGCGACCGCACCGCGCAGTCATTGGTGGATTCCACGATTGCGTACCTGTGGCGCAAGACCGGCGAAACCGAGTTCTTAGACGTGTTCCAGCGCAACGGCGGAACCCAGCGATTGTACTGGAAAGACTTGGTTTCCGGTGCGCTCCTGTCAAGCCTTGTGGAACGCGCCAAAGACTTCGCCATCAAGCGGGCGATTGACTCGAAGGAGTTGGACACCGCCGGTATCACGGCAGGGGATTTGGAGCGGGCAGTTGCCGCCGAGTACAAGGAAAACGAGATTTTCCCGAAATCGGATGCGGTAGAAGACTGGCTGATGCTACTCGATCAAGCCCCCGAAAACGTCGCCGACGTGAAGCCGATTCGCGCCGCGACCCGTGGGCAGGGTTCGGCGAAAGCCCCGACCGGCGTTATTTAGTCTCAGGACATAGTTTGAAAGCCGACAAGTAATTTGCTTGTCGGCTTTTTCTTTATTCGCTGAAAGCGGGAGGGTTCAATACCCCGGTGCTTGCACCGTATCCGCTTGGGATGTCTGCGACGCTTTCAGGCGGCGCA
>JACMIU010000212.1 GCA_014380985.1 Armatimonadota bacterium
AGCCGGGTTATCGGTCGCAATCGTTATAGGGACGCCCGCCGCGTCGCACCGGTCAAACACAGTTCGCAGTTGTTCCAGCGACGAAAGCGTGTTTGTTCGCAGGTAGGTGGTCGGGCAGATTTCAAGACACACGCCCCGTGCCGCGAGTTCCGCGAGCAGGTGCGGATGATGAAGCGCGATTTGTATGCCGTGCCCGATGCGGTCAAGGTGCGGGAAAAGTTCGGGGCGCACATCGTCCGGCTCGGATTCCGCCATGTGCGCGGTGGTGCGTAAGCCCAGCGACTGTGCTTCTGCGTACAGGTCGCGCCACTCGTCCCACGTCGCTCCGCCCGGCTGATACGGTCCTGCCAAATCCACGGCGACTACTTCGGGAAGCGACGCGGCAAGCCGGACGATGGCACGGTTGAGTTCGGCGGAAAAGCCGCGATCCATGCACAAAATAAACGCGGTCGCAATCGGGAACGCGACGGACTGCGCGGCGCGAATCACCTGCGCGGCGATTTCCGCCATCAGCGCGATTCGGTCGGCTTGCGGCAAGCCGATAGGCGTCCGCTTGTACGGGTTGAACCGGATTTCGAGGTAATCAATGCTTTCAAACACGGACGCCCCGCGCACCGCCCGCGTGGCAAAATACGAAACGTCCTGCGCCTGAAGCGATTCGACCAGATGATGCACGGTCAGATAATCGGCAAGGTCGGCGAACGGACGGCTAAACTCGCGGGCGAACGTTTCGTAGTCGCCGAACCGCGAGCGAAAATCGTACGCCACTGTCGTGTCGCGCCCATGCTTCACAATGTAGCCCCACAAAATGCGCGGGTGCGTCGCGCCGCCCAAGTGCCGGTGCAGGTCGGGAAAGTTCATTGCGAATATCGTACCGCAAATAAAGCGCGTTACGGTGTCGAAAGCGCGGATTCAAAAGCGAGGAAGTTTAGAAAAAGTGCGAATAGGTAGCCGATCCAAAAAACCGGCTGATCGAAGAACAGAGTGCCGCGCATCATTTCCATAACGAAGTAGCCGAAAATCAGGAGAAATGTTATTTTCGTTACCGCCACTCCAAACGCCTGTGCTTTTCCGATGTGATAGCGTTCACAGTAGGAAGCACGAAGCCTTATCGTCACCCACGCAAGCCCAAGTAGAGTGGAAAACAAAACACAAAGCCACGTCAAGTCTGTGTAAAAGGGGGGGTAGGTAAGGCAGACAACCAGAAGCCAAAGTAACAGGGCAAAGAGAACCCAGCCAAGTTTTTCGGCGACAGCAACGGTTGGCGGCAAGCAAAATGTTCGCATTATCACGGACGCAACAAGGGCGGTTACAGATGCAAGAAACAATCCGGCGAACCAGTAAATCAAAAACATCGGCTTGCTCCTTGTTACGGCGTCTGCCGTTGCGGAAAAATCAGGCTCATGTCCAGCACGAAGCCGGGCAGTTCGGGGTCGCCGGACACGGTCGCGGGGTCGGTGAGGACTTCGGGGTCGGCGACGTTCGGGCGGTAGATGTAAACCGTGTGCTTTAGCCGGTCAATCAGCCAGCCGAGGCGTACCCCGTTCGCCATATACTCCGCCATTTTGTCTTGCGTTTCGGTCAGCGAGTCGGTCGGAGACAGGATCTCGACGGCGAAGTCGGGCAGGAACGGCACGGGCTTTTCTTTTTCGGTGGCGGACAGAGCGTTCCACCGGCTCAGCAGAACCCATGCGGCATCCGGCGAACGCTTCGCGCCGTTTGGCAGAACGAACAAGGTAGACGAATCGAACGTGCGCCCGGTTGCGTCGCGCCGCGCCCATAATCCGAGCTCGATGGCTAAGTCCGAGTTGCTCGCGCCGCTTCCGCCCCCGGTCGGCGAATAGGCGATTATCTCCCCGTGACCAGACATTTCCATTCGTGCGCCCTCGTTGCTGTGCGCGAACTGCATAAACGTTTCCGTGGTCATGCCCGGTATCAGCAGGCGCACCGAACCGCCAACAAACTTCTCGTCAAAAGTGATCGTGAACGACATTTATCTATCCTCCCGCTTGCTATTGTACCGCGCCCTGCGCCACCGGCACGGGCGATTCGGCATCGGGCGGCGCGGCAACGGGGTGCGTTTCGTACCGCTTCTTGATCACGGCGGGGTTGCCCGCGAGCAGAACGGCGCACGGTTCCGGCGGGTGTCTTTTGACCACCACGCTCCCCGCGGCGACCGTCGCGCCGTCGGGAACGGTGCATCCGACCAGCGTACAGCGTGCGCCGACATACACGCCGCGCCCCACTTCCACCGGCGACGAGGTGAGGGCGAGTGTTCCGTCATCCGCCATCGTGCGACTGTGCGACCAGAATTGCGAATCGCGCCCGCCAACGAGCGATTCGGCTTTCAAAACCACCGTGCCGGAACAGTCGAAAAAATGACGGCTCATGATCTTAACGTTCTCTTCCGCGATGAAAACCGATGACCATTGCGGGTTACTGCTCCCGCCCGCTATCTCGTTCAGGTTGAGAATATAAACGCCGTTTCCGAGTTCCAAACGTTGCAAACCGCGAAACTGATTGAAATGCGCGATGGTGCAGTTATTTCCGATTTCGACGTGCCGCACGTCCCAGATGAGCGATAACCCGATACGAACGTTTTTACCGATACGGAAGCCCAAAGCGCGGTAGAGTGCCAATTTCAGGGGATTGGGAAGCACGACGCAAAGCAGAAGCAGAAGTTTTCGCATTTTGTGCTTTTTATTCGCTTCCGCGCCGCGCTTCTCCTGCCCTATGCGTTATCGGGTTTAGTAGCCCCGCTCGATTTGCACCGCGCCCGCGAGTGGCTGTCCCGCCGCGAACCGCGCCACGTTCTCCAGAAACAGTTTTTTCTGTCGCTCACGCAATCCGTCCGTCTTGCCCGAACTGTTGTGCGGCGCGATATGGACATTTGGCAGGTGCCAGAGCGGCGAATCATAGGGCAGGGGTTCGGTATCAAAAACATCGAGACACGCGCCCGCAATCTCGTGGTTTTGTAGCGCGGCTATCAGCGCGGGTTCGTCCACCAAACCGCCGCGAGCGATGTTGACGAGATACGCCGTTTCCTTCATTCGCCCGAACTGCTCCGCGCCAAGCAGGGCGCGGGTTTCTCCGGTCAGCGCGGCGGCGACGATTACCCAGTCCGACTCTTCTAACAGTTCCTCCACGCCGTCCGCGCCGGTTAGGGTTTCGTCCACGAACGGCGACGGTGTATCGGTACGCCGTAGCCCGACCGTTCGCATTCCGAACGCCCGGCAACGCTCCGCGATTCCCTGCCCGATAGGACCAAGTCCGATAATCCCCACGGTTTGCCCGTACAATTCCGCGTGATGATAGGATTGCCATAGTCGCCCCTTTCGCGACCAATCATGCTCGTACAAACGGTGCGACACGGCGAGCATCCACGCCAGCACAAACTCGCCGATAGCGACGGCGAACGCGGGACCTGAATCGGTGAGCGTCAAGTCGCCGCGTTCGCATCTTTCGCGCACAGGTGGCGTCAGCACGTGATCCACGCCCGCCGACGCCGTGTGTAGCCAGCGGATGTTTTTGCCGCGCGAGATGAGCGAGGTGAACCGCTTGCCGCCGATCCAGCGCAGTAGCGCGACCGCGTCGGCGACATAGACGGGGGTATCGTCCTCGGTG
>JACMIU010000213.1 GCA_014380985.1 Armatimonadota bacterium
CTTTCTCGCCCGCGATCACGTACGAGGTTTGCTTGGAAACCGAGCCGGACGCCCGCCCGCCGTGTTTCTTCACCAGTGCTTCGGCGTCCTCGCGGGTGAATCGGGTCAGTGCGCCGGTGAAGACGAACGTTTTGCCGAGGAAGTGATCGGTCTGGGGCGCGTTTTCGTCGCCCGCCGCCTCGACGCCCGCGTCTTTGAGTTTCGCCAGCAGTTCCTGTGTTTCCGGCAGACCGAAAAACGCCGACACCGATTCCGCCGTGGTGCGCCCGATCTCGTGGATCTTGTCCATCTCGTCGGCGGACGCGACGGCAATTTTATCCAGCGTTCCAAAATGTCCCGCCAGAATACCCGATGCTTTCTCGCCGCAGTGCCGGATGCCGAACGCGAACAGGAGACGCGACAGGGTGGTGTTCTTGCGCTCGGCGATGCCGTTGAGAATATTGTCGGCTAACTTGTCACCCATCCGTTCGAGCGGAAGCAAGTCCTCTTTCTTGACCGTGAAAAGGTCGGCGGCATCTGTCACCAACTTCGCTTCGATGAGTTGTGCGATGTGACGTTCGCCAAGACCAGCGATGTCCAGAGCGTTACGCGAAACGAAATGCTCCAGTCGTGTTTGCAGTTGGGCAGGGCATCCTTTGGCGTTCACGCAACGAACCACCGCCTCGCCCTCCGGACGAACGACTTCGGAGCCGCAGGAAGGACATTCCGCTGGAATAACAAACCGCTCCGTCCCGTCCGGGCGTTTTTCCGGGATGGAGCGAACGATTTCGGGGATCACCTCACCCGCCCGCTGGACAATCACGGTGTCCCCGACGCGAACGTCCTTCCGGTCTACTTCGTCCTGGTTGTGCAACGTAGCGCGACTGACAATCACACCGCCGACCGCGACCGGCTTCAATATGGCGAGCGGGTTGAGCGAACCGGTACGCCCGACCTGGATCACAATATCCTCGACCGTCGTTTCGACCTGCAACGCCGGGTATTTGTACGCGATTGCCCAGCGCGGCGCGCGGGAAACCTGCCCCAACTCCTTCTGCAATTCAAAATCGTTGACTTTAACGACAACGCCATCCGTATCATAAGGGATGGCGTTTTTCTTCGCACCCCATTCGTCTACGAACGAGATGACGCCTTCGATGTTGTCGCTTGACTGGCGGTGCGGGTTGACGGGCAAGCCCCACTCCCGATACTGATCGAGCAAGGCGGACTGCGACTCCGGCTCGTAGCCTTTCGATTCCCCGATGGCATACAGATAGATTTGCAGACGACGCTTCCCGGTGACGCCCGAATCCAATTGTCGCAGGGAACCGGCAGCGGCGTTACGCGGATTGGCAAAGGTCGGCTCGCCGGATTGTTCGCGCTCCGCATTGATCCGGGCGAACTCGGCGTGGTTCAAAAACACTTCGCCGCGAATCTCGACTCGCTCCGGGCAGTTGTCGCCCGCAAGTCGCAACGGAAGTCCGCGAATCGTGCGCAGATTCTGTGTGATGTTTTCGCCTGTTGCACCGTCGCCGCGCGTCGCGCCCTGTACAAACACGCCGTTTTCATAGGTCAAAGAAACGGCAAGTCCGTCCAGCTTCAATTCACAAATATACTCAATCGGTTTTTCAAGGTCCATGCCGAGTGTCCGCTTCGCACGTTTGTCGAACTCTCGTAATTCGTCGGCATTGAAGGCGTTGCCCAGCGATAACATCGGCTTGCGGTGCGTCACGGAGCCGAACGCGGAAAGGGGGGCGGCACCAACACGCTGAGTAGGGGATTCGGGCGAGATCAATTCGGGGAACGCAGTTTCGATGCTCTGCAGTTCGCGTAGCAATGTGTCATACTCGGCGTCACTAACAGAGGGGGTATCGTGGACGTAGTAGGCGATATTATGTCTGGCGATTTCGTCACGCAGTATCCGGGCACGTTCGGCAGACGCTTCGAGAGTAGAAGCGTCTGCCGAACGTGATGCAGTATCCGTTTCAGGTTCAATGTTAAACGGATACTGTACCTGTTCCTACTCATTCGGAAAAGAAGCATTTTTTTGTCCTTCGCGGACGGCGTCCGAGAATGACAAAAAAGAAAACACTAAAGACCGAATTTATTGAGACCCCACCACTGGATAGACCAGCCCAAATTCTCCAATTTTTGATTGCCTCCC